>NZ_LSJO01000647.1:0-25795 GCF_001556735.1 Sphingomonas sp. CCH9-F2
CGGTTCACCGCCCCGCCTTTCCTTCGCCCGGCGCCTTCAAAAATTCGGCCGCGCGCCTGCGCCCTACGGGCGGCGGCGCGCGGCAATTTTCTAGAAGTTTCCTTTGCGCATCTTGCCGAGTTCTTCGTTCACCAGCACCATCGGCAGATCGAAAACGTCGAACAGCGCATAGAGCGGCGCCAGCAATGGGTGGATGATCTCCGGCAGGTTGGGCGCAATGGATGTCGCTTCGACCGTCGTCCTCATCGTGATCGCGTCCTGCCGCGCGACATGTCCGTCGAACAGGAGTCGGTCGCCGGTGACGCTGGTCAGCGAGCGGCCTGCCAGCCCGCGATAATGGACGGCAAACGACACCGTCGCCGGCCCGTCGATGACGTTCGCCGCGAGCTTTTCGGCGTGGAGCAGGACCTCGCCCGCCCGCCAGACCGGCAGGGTGACGTCGAACAGCGTCGCGGGCGGCCGCTGTTCCAATCCATCCTCCTGATACCCGCGCAGCAGGAACGCATAGCCTTCCGGCGAAATCCGCCAGAAGTCCGAATGCGCGGCGTCACGCTGGCCGAACGTGCCCGGCTCGGTGTCCCCGCCGAGCCAGCATTCGACCACCCCGTCGATCGGATAGGGCTCGATGCCGCGACGCGTCGGAAACCAGAAAGGCGGCCAGCCGGTATGACGGGCGACGCTACGCTGCAGCAGTTCGGGCAACTGGCCGGGTGGAATGGCGCGGAGATCACCGCTCAACTCATAGGCGAAATAGTGGAATCCGTGCGGGCAACGCTCGGGGGCATCGGCGGGCAGATTCGCGACCAGTGCATCCCAGCGCGCGAGACACTGCTCGATCCATTGGTCGAGTTTGGCTGGCGCCGCCGGTAGCGCCGCGGCCGGAACCGCGCCGCTGATCAGGTCGCGAATCTGGTCGAGCATCTCGTCGCGGCGGTTGGCGAGACACCGCGCCAACAGCGCATCCCAGTCCTGTCCGCTCGTCGGCACCTCGCTGCGCGGGCCGGGCTTGCGGACATAGATCGCATTGTCCTGGACGATATTCCCGTGCGGACCGGCGCGCTTCGCCCGCACCGGCGAACGATGATCGCCCGGTACCACGACGACCGGAAAGAGCCGGTCATCCCCACGCGCGACGATATGGACCGCGCAATGAAAGGCCGGGTCGGAATAGTTCTGGACGATCCCGTTGATCACATCCTGCGTGTAGCCGTCCAGCGACGCGGGCCGCCCCTCCGCCTCGACGCACCCGCTCTCGGTCTCGGTGAGCCCGAGGAGAATGAAGCCGCCGCCGTGGTTCGCGAGGGCGAGCGCCGCCTTCGCGAAAATAGCCTTGGCATCATTGTCGTTCCTGAGGTCGAGCCAGTTCTTGATCTCGAGATCAAGGCTCTCCCGTGGGTCGATGAGAAGGTCTGCGAGGCGCTCCGGTGATAGCTGTATCGGCATCGAAATCATTCATATCGGCTGGCTAGCCGTGGCACCAGTCGGGCTTGCGCTGGCCTCGCGGCCACCAGCGCGCCGCGCCCAGCCGGACAAGCTCGCCGGCGACATCGCGGCCGTCCAAAGTTACGCGCGCGACGGTGCGACTGTAGCTCCGCCCGAGCCGCGCAAGCCGCACGGTGCGGCCCTGCAGCAGCCCGCGTGCGGTCGTCGTCGCCGCCCGTCCGGCCGCGATCTCGCGCCCGCATTTCGCATGGCCGGGCTGCGTCTCGGGCGCATCGATCCCGGCGATGCGGATGCGCTCGCCGCTCGCCAGCCGTAAGGTATCTCCGTCGATCACATAGGCGACCGACGCCTGCCGGGGAGGCGCAGCCGCGCCAAGCAGGAGCACCGCCGAAAGCGCGAACATCGGGGCTACGATCGGTCTCGCGCCGGCCGCGCCATTCCCTTGAGCTCGTTCGCGGGCATGCCGATCCACATCCATGACCGGGCCGCTATCGCCCATAGGCGGCGGGACAAGTACGCTTCGTGGCGGCCCCGGCGCGCCCGTCCCGGGACCTCGTTGCCCTTCATCGAGCATGCCAATGCCCATGCGAACAGGATCGTCCGGGCTGCCCGCGCCACCGTCTCCGGCTCCGTGGGCGTATGACCTGGAACGGGCGCCGGACCCGCCAAACCATCGCGCGGCGCGCTTATTTCCCCGCCGGCTTCGCCGGCTCCTCGCGGCCGCTCCGCTCCAAATAAGCGCTGGCGCTCCGGTCCTCCGCTGACGCTGCGGCCCTCGCGGGTTCGCGCGTCCGGCTCGGGCCCGTTCCTCCGGTCCGCCCATCGCCCGGAAACGGTTCGGGCGAGCAACCAAGGAGACGATCAATGCCCGCAATCGGTTATGTCACCCGCGACGGAGAGGGCTTCAAGGGCCAACTCAAGACGCTCTCGATCCGCACCGAGATCGAGATCCTGCCCAACCGCTCGAAGAGCAGCGACACGCAGCCCGACTATCGCGTTTCGGCCGGCGGCGTCGAGGTCGGGGCGGGCTGGGTCCGGCGCGGCGAGATGTCCGGCAAGGACTATGTCTCGCTGAGCCTCGCCGCCCCCGAGTTCGGGCCGCGCCGGCTCTACGCCAATCTCGGCCGCGCCGCCGGCCAGGACGATGACGACGCCTTCGCCATCATCTGGAACCCGGCCGACTGAGTCGGCAGCGCTCCCGTGCCCATGGCGCGGGAGCGCAAGTCCCCCAGAAATGGGGGGGGTCGAAAATGCATGCATCGATTTTCGACCCTGCCGGCGGCGGCGCGCTTGGGCCAGCTTGGGGCCACCGCGGCGATTGGCCGCACGACCCCAGCACCGGACCCGAACATCATGGACGATGACGCCGCCGCGCGGGCCAAGGCCGCGCGCGAATCCTGCCCGTTCCTCACCGCCAAGCAGACCGCCTTCCATCTCGGCATCGCCCGTTCGACGCTGAAGGCGATGCGGCTCGCCGGCAAAGGTCCGCGCTGCCGCCGCCACGGGCGGACCTGGCGCTACCATATCGACGATATCGAGGCCTGGTCGGCCGCGAACGCGCGCGGAAGCGACCATGGCTGATGCCCGTGACCTGCCGCTGTTCGCCTTCGGTGAGACGCTGCGGCGCGACCGGCGCCGCCGCCGGATGCTTCGCCGCCGCGGCCTCTGGCTTGCGCTCGGCGTCGCCGCGCTCGGCCTCACCATCGCCTTTCCGCCGCGGCCGCGCTTGCTCTGGAACGCGAGCGCGAGCGCGCCGATCGGCCTCTATCGGGTCGGCGCCGGGGCGGCTCCCATGCCCGGCAATCTGGTCGTCGTCTGGCTGCCCGAACCCGCCCGCAGGCTCGCCGCCGAGCGGCGCTACCTCCCGCGCAACGTCCCGGCAATCAAGCATGTCGCCGCGGTCGCGGGCATGCGCGTCTGCGGGATCGGCGCCGTGCTCACGATCGACGGCCATCCCGTCGCCGAACGGCTGGCCGCCGACCGGCTCGGCCGCCCGCTGCCGCGCTGGGAGGGGTGCCGGACGCTGCGTGCCGGCGAGCTGCTGCTCCTCAATCCGGCCAGCCCGGCCTCGTTCGACGGGCGCTATTTCGGAATCAGCCGGGCCTCGGACGTGGTCGGAACGGCGCACCCGCTCTGGACCTGGAGCGCCGCGGAGACCGGCGCATGATCCGGCCCCCCGCAGCGCTCTGGGCAGGCGCCGTCCTGCTGCTCGGCATCCCCTCGGCCGCCGCGCCGCAGGCCGACGACACTGCCGAGCGCGGGATTCCGGGCGACGCAGTGGCCCGCTGGCGCCCCTATTCGCGCGAGGCGTCGCAGCGCTTCGCCGTCCCGCTCGACTGGATCGAGCGGGTGATGCGTGCCGAAAGCGGCGGTCGCACCCATCTCGATGGACGTCCGATCGCCAGCCGCGCCGGCGCCATGGGGCTCATGCAGATCATGCCCGCGACCTGGGCCGAGATGCGTTCGCGGCTGCGGCTCGGCTCCGATCCGCACGATCCGCGCGACAACATCCTCGCCGGCACCTTCTACCTGCGCCTCATGTACGACCGCTTCGGCTATCCGGGCCTGTTCAGCGCCTACAATGCCGGTCCCGGCCGCTATGCCGCCTATCTCGCCTCGCGACGCCCACTACCGGGCGAGACGCGCGCCTATCTCGCGATGGTGACAGGTACAAGGACGGGCACGCCTTCCCGGTCATTACCGTCGCTTCCGCAGCAGTCGCCACCAACCTTGTTCGTGGCACTTCGGGCTGGCGGTGCGCCCGCGGAGCCATCGCTGCCGCACGCGGGTACGCAGGCTTTCGGCAACCTGTTCGTGTCACTGTCGTCTGATCGTCCCGATCGATAGACGATCGGGCGGCTCAGTGCGGCCGCGTTCCCAGGAATGCCTTCGTGCGGCTCCGGCCTTCCGCGGCAATGATCGCCTCTTCGGCGTGCGCGCATTCGTCGCCGCGTACCGTGCCCTCGCGGCAACCTGCGACGATTTCGCGCGCCTGATCGAGATTGGCGGCGAAATATTGGGTGGCGCGTGGAGCCGCGACAACCCCAGCAGCCGGTCCGATGACGGGGCGCATCATGAAGCCAGCCGCAAAGCCGATGGCGAGCGCGACGACTATGATGACGATGGACCTGCCCTGTTTCATGACCGTGAAACTCTGGCTGATGACGATCTGCATTCTACTTAAATTCCATGATATTTCAAAAGCGAAGTCACCGTCAGATCGGACGGATGGAAGCGGCGGCGCACGCATTCACCGGCGGCTCGACTGCGGTGAGGTGGGAGGGCTCGTCTCGGCAAGGCCCAGCATGACGGGCGGCGGAGCGGCTGTGCAAGGCCGGCGGCCCCTCCAATTTTGCTGCGAATTGGAGCGTGCTTCGCACGCGCTTTTGTTCGTCTCGGCGCAACAAAATCGGTTCCTCCGCCGCCGCTGGCGCGGCGCTCCGGCTGCGCCTCCGCGGCCCTGACAGCCGCTCCGCCGCCCGTCGCGCGAGGTCTGTCCTCGATGAGGAGGACTTCAAGCGAAGGAGGCGAACATGACCATGTTTCAACCCATCGGCGTGGCATCGGACCGCGTGTTGGCAACACTCGTGGCTGGACTCGAAATCGAGTTCGGACACGGTGCGGGCGAGGCGCTCGCACAGCGATTTCTCGAGGCTGAGGAGAGCGATTTCCTGTGGGATGCGCGTGTGTCGGAGCGCTGGCTCGGGACCTATGAAGGCGCCGATGAGGAAGATTTCGAGCTCGATCGGGTGGCGATCATGGGCCACTTGAATGGCCGCTGGTTCGTCGCGGTGAGCATCGTCGATGGCGATGGAAACGCGCACGGATTGACGGGGCGGCGCCATTTCCGGAGCGAACGCGCGGCCCGCCAAGCCTTCGCTGTGACGCATTGATCGGCCGAATCGAAACGCCGGGACAAGGGTGCCGGACAGGCATCCGCGTCCCGGCTTCTTTTTGCCTCGGCTCGGGCGACATCGGCAGGCGTCGGGAAGGCCAAAACGGGCGGCAGAAAGGGTTCAGGCGGGGGGCGGCGTAAGGCAAGATAAAGCACCGGCACCCCTGGCGCCGTAAGTGTTTGCCTGCACATCATTTTCCGGGAAGCTGAACGGCACTGCCGCCTGGCGGACGGTGCCATCGGCGCCGGAAACCGCGGAAATCCGCCAGTTCCAGCGGCACCGGTTTTCATGCGCCGTCGCGCAAGGCATGATTGCCGCGGGGCGCCAGACGGGATCGACCGATGGCGACGGAAGACGACTTCGAACCGCGGCTCGGCCGCATCCGCAGCCGCGGCGGCAAGCGCGGGCGAACCTATCTTTCGCGCGTGCTCGCCGCCACGAATCTCGCGCGCGGCGGCCCGGGCCGAAGCGGCTCCTATTCCGCCACCCGGATCGGCCGCGGGGCTGGCGTCGGACGGCTGCTCGCCCGGCGTGACCGCTACGCCGCTTTTCGCCAGCGCCGCGTCATCGTCAAAGCGCGGCTCGCGAAGCTCGCCGGCAAGGGCTTCGCCGGCGCCCGCGCGCACCTGCGCTACGTCCAGCGCGACGGCGTGACCCGCGACGGACGGCCGGGCGAACTCTACGGCCGCGACGCGGATACCGTGGACGGCAAGAACTGGCTCGATCGACAGGCCGCCGACCGCCATCAGTTCCGCTTCATCGTCTCGCCCGAGGACGGCGACCAATATGCCGACCTCAAGGGCCTGACCCGGCGGCTGATGGCGCGGCTCGAGCAGGATCTCGGTACCCGGCTCGACTGGGTGGCGGTCGATCACTTCAATACCGGCCATCCGCACACCCATGTCATCGTGCGGGGAAAGGACGAACGCGGCCGCGATCTCGTTATCGCGCCCGACTATCTGACCCGCGGCATCCGCGAGCGCGCCGCCGAACTCGTCGACTTGGATCTTGGGCCGCGTAGCGACCGCGACATCGAGGCGCGGCTGCGCGCCGAGATCGACCAGGAACGGCTGACCGGCATCGACCGCCGGCTGATCGGCGCGATGGATGCCGACCGCGTCGTGGCCGCATCGGCGCGCGAGCCGTTCCAGCAGAGCCTGCAGGTGGGCCGCTTGGCAACGCTGGCCCGGCTGGGGCTGGCGGAACGCCTGCCCGAGGGACGTTGGCGCCTCGCCGAGGGCATCGAGGATACGCTGCGCCGGATGGGCGAGCGCGGCGACATCATCCGCACCCTGCAGCGCGCCTATACCGAGCGCGGCATCGTGCCGGCCGCGGCCGATCTCGCGATCTATGAGCCCGCCGCCCAGGACGCGCGGCCGATCACCGGCCGCGTCCTCGAGCGCGGCCTGTCGGACGAGCACAAGGATCGCCACTATCTGCTGGTCGAGGCGACCGATGGCCGCACCCATTATGTCGACATCGGCAAGGGCGAGGCGCTAGCGCCGCTGCCGGCCGGCGCGATCGTCCGGATCGCCCCCGAGCGGCCGGCGATCCGGGAGGTGGACAGGACCATCGCGGCGGTCGCCGCCGCCAATGGCGGGCGCTATACGATCGACGCGCATCTGCGCCACGACGCAAGCGCGACCGAGGCGTTCGCCGAGACGCATGTCCGCCGGCTCGAGGCGATGCGGCGCAGGTCCGGCGCGGTGGAGCGTTTGAGCGACGGCAGCTGGACCATCGCGCCCGATCATCTCGACCGCGCCGCCGCCCACGAGGCGGCCCGCGCCCGGGAATCCCCGGTACGCGTCGAGACGCTGTCCGCCGAGCCGCTCGAGCGGCTGGCCGGGGCCGATGCCGCGACCTGGCTCGATCGCGAGCTCGTCACGTCCTCGCCCGCGCCGCTGCGCGAGGCCGGGTTCGGGCAGGCGGTGCGCGAGGCGCAGCGGCAGCGCCGGCAATGGCTGATCGCGCAGGGTCTTGCCGAGGAGCAGGGGAACGGCACGACCTTCGCAACCGGCCTGATCGACACGCTGCAGCGGCGCGAGCTGCTCCGTGTCGCGGCGCGGCTTTCCGACGAGCTCGGGCTGCCCTTCCGCGAGACGCCGGAAGGCGCCCGCGTCGAAGGCATCTATCGCCGTCCGGTCGACCTCCTGAGCGGGCGCCACGCGCTCATCGAGAAGAGCCGCGAGTTCACGCTGGTGCCCTGGCGTCCCGTGCTCGGCCGGCACGTCGGCAAGTCGGTGTTCGGCCGCGCTCGGGGCGACGGCGTCAGCTGGACGATCGGCCGCGGCAGGAGCGGGCCGGTGATCTCGTGACCGACCTAGAACAGGCTCGGCTGCGCCTCGCGGTCGTACAGCAGATGCGGGCGCGCGTTCTGCGCGGCTTCGACGGCGCGGCGATAGTGGATGGTGCCGTATCGCTCGGCCTCTTCGAAACCGACCGGCGCCAGCTCTTCCGTCGGAAAGCAGGCATCGTAGATCGCACGCGCGGCGGCGCGCAGGCAGACATCGTGCTGCATAGCGAGCTCCAGGATAGAACGAATCGCCACAAGGGGCGTTAGACGGGAGTTAGAACATTAGAAGAACAAATGGCAAGTCCGGCTGCGCTTGAAGGCGCGCGAACCTTGCCTCGGTTGACCCGCAGGGAGCGGTGCTCGACGGTGTCGAGCGCGCCGCGCATGAATGATCCGCCGATGCTTACGCTCACCCTTGAAATCGTAGCTCTAAGGACTACACTATGAATCGCAGTGACGGCCGGACGCGCCCATGACGGTGCTGATGACCAAGACGTTCGCGCGCTTCGCCCGCAAGGCAGGCCTCGCGGATGTCAGTCTTGCGAAGGCGGCCGCCGAAGTGGCGGCCGGAGAATTCGATGCCGATCTCGGCGGGCACGTCTACAAGCAGCGGGTCGCCCGGGCCGGTGGAGGAAAGTCAGGCGGGTTTCGGACGATCATTCTGTTCAAGGTCGGCGGGCACAGCTTCTTCGCCCATGGCTTTGCCAAGAACGAGAAGGCGAACCTCACCGCTAAGGAACTGAAGGCGTTGAGGAAGCTCGCCGAGGTGCTGCTGGCCCTGTCGGATGCCGATATCGACAAGGGCATTACCGCGGGCGAGTTTGTGAAGGTGGAAGATGACGACGAAGCGCAGGAAAGCTGAGAGCTCTATTCTCGCGTCGGTCCACGAGACCGCAGCCGGGCTCCATGGCGCGGGCCTGATCGACAAGGCCACTATGCGCGAATTCGACGCGCTCTGTCTCAGCCCGGTCGAGCCGCTCGCGCCGGAGGAGATTCGTGCGCTGCGCGAGCGCGAGAATGTCTCCCAGCCGGTCTTCGCCCATTACCTCAATGTCCGAAAGGATGCGGTCAGCAAATGGGAGCGGGGCGAGAAGCGGCCGGATGGCCCCTCGTTGAAGTTGCTGAACCTGGTCAAGAACAAGGGGTTGCAGGCTATCGCGTAAATCGATCGGATCTACTGCGCGTCAAAGAGACCACCAGAGCGGGTGGGCTACGCGCCCCCTCCCAAGGTTGAGCGCGCTTGAGTGGCCTGTTCTCTCGTCCGTGTATGTCGTTTGACATCATCGCAAAGCGGCAGCGGCGATCACCCGAGATGGTCCAAGATGGCTCGCAAGATGCTGGCCGTTCCCTTGCCCGGCGCCCAGATCGGCTCCCTGCCGGCCAGCGCATCCTTCACGCAGTAGAATGCTTGGTGGCTGCTACTCTTCCACGCGAACACGAACAAGTCGGCGGCCTTGGCTAGGCTGGTAAGCTGCGCCGTCGCAACCAGATCCGAGTTCACGACGACCTTGCAGCCGGGAAACAGCTCTTCCAGCGCCGCCTTGGCCCGGCTGCCGGCCGCCTCCGCCAGCGTGTAGATGCCGATCGTCTTGCCCTCGAGGCTCGGCAGAGCGGCCGATGATGTGTCAGCGGCATCCGCCTCCCGCTTCAGCGCACTGACGGCCTCCGGCCCGACGCCATAATCTTTCGCCAGCGTCTCGATCGGCACGAGATCCGCGGGGACGAGCCGGTGGGCAAAGGTGGTCGCTTGGCCGAGCACCTGCAGAAACAGCCTCAGCCTGGCGTCGCGCGCCTGATCCGAGGGACTCGGCAGGATCGCGAGTGCCTCACTGACATCGAGGCTCCATGGCAGATAAGCGTAGGACCCGATGCGCTTCTGCACATCTTCGAGGTCACCCATCAGCGACACATATTCCGACGACGACAGCCCTTGCTCGATCTGCAAGCTCGTCAATTGGGCGAGCAGGTCCAGATCCGCTCGCGACAGTGCGTCGTCCATCGCGATCAGTAGAAACAGCAGAGATGCGATCGGCTTGGCTGCCGATGACACCTTCGCGTCATCGGGGAAGAAGCTCGCGAAGATCTGCGGAACGGCAGCACGAGCGATCAAGCCAGCCTCGCCGTCGAGACCACCGACTATATCGGCGAACTGCTGCGCGAGCGGGCCGCTGTCTCTGACCTCTGACGCGTCCCAACTCGTCGGAGCAGATTGCGCATCGCGCTCGGCGGCGGGGAGATTTTGGCCTGCCCGCAACTGTTCCGCCCACCGCAACCAGGGATTTGCCGTGGCTGCGCTCGTCGGTTCGGCTTGTCCGGGCGCGGCATCGTCGGCCTGCGACTGCTTCAGGCTCTCGATTTTCGCCGCGACGGCGGGCGCCAGGGAGTCGAGGATCGCCGGATCGGAATCTTCCAGTAGCGTAAGGAGACGATCCCGAGCTTCGTCGGTCCCGATCGTGCCCACGCAGGACACCAATCTGCTGATGGCCTTCCTGCTCGGCGGCAGCCGCATGTAGAATTCGAAGGCACGATCGATCTGCCCATCGTCGAAGGCTTCGTCCGCTTCGTACAACGTCGTGGCAGATGCGGGTGTGGGCTCTGCGACAGGCACCGACTCGAACACCGCCATGTCCGTTCCCGCAGGTAACAGCGCGAGGAGCGAAGCGACGATCGTCGGGTCGGGACTGGGTTGCAGCTGCTCGAACAGCGCAAACGCCTTGACCACGCGTGGCGCACGAATGCCCCGACGCGACGCAAACAATTTGGGATACGGTGTCGCGACGTGAACCGCGAAGGCTTCGCGCAGAGCGGCCGGATCGCCGCTCGCTTCCGCCTCGTCGACATAGGTGCGGTAGAGTGCCTCGATCAGATCCGCGAGAATCTGCGGCGGAAGCGCGAGATCCGCGAGTGTCTTGATAAGCCAGTGGTCGCGCGCAATCTGCGGCCAGAGGCCAAGACCAGCGCTCAGCCGCACGTCGAGATATTTGAGGTTCTCCTCGTTGAGGCGTCCTGTCTGCTTCAACTCGGCGATCATTGCCTCGGCTTGCGTCTCGTCGCCCGCCAGCAGCGCCCGTTCGAAGTCGCCACGGATCGCGCCGACCGGGCGGATCCGCGCGCGTGTCACTCGCGGCCTTCGTTCGAGCAGCGCGGCAAAATCGTTCAAGCGCGCAGCGATCGTTCGCATCGCCGCGGCATCGGGACCTGTGAAGCGATAGACGGTTCCACCGAAGCGGCTGCGAAGCGCCGCCGCCATCGGGTCGGCGGCATCGCTCGGCACTCGCTCGAAGCGGCTCAGCCAGGTCGGCCCGAGCCATGCATTGAGCTCGTCCCCGAGCTCATATCCGCCGGCGGAGCCCTGCGTGGTGGCATACCACCCGGTGACTTCCCCGCCGCGCACG
This sequence comes from Sphingomonas sp. CCH9-F2, assembly GCF_001556735.1. Taxonomy (NCBI): domain Bacteria; kingdom Pseudomonadati; phylum Pseudomonadota; class Alphaproteobacteria; order Sphingomonadales; family Sphingomonadaceae; genus Sphingomonas; species Sphingomonas sp. CCH9-F2. The sequence goes on from NZ_LSJO01000647.1 coordinate 11,028, forward strand.
AACGGAAGAATGAGCGGCGCGTTGGTCCGCCCAGTGCCGAGATGCGCGAGCCACCGCCGAACCTGATCCGCCTGTTCCGTAGGCGCCGATCCGTCGACGAGCGATGTCCAGCTCAGCTCGTTGGGAGATGCGAAGAAGCGTTCCAGCCATTCTTGCTCACGCGCGGGCAGATCCTCGATCATGCGGCCGTGCCCACATAGGATTCGAAATTGATCCGCGCTTCGGCGAGCGTCTTCGGCGTCGTGTCGTAGACCACCATCTCGTCGTTCAATTCGAGGCCGTTGTAGGTGAGGTTCATCGACCCGGTGAGCAGGCCTCGCTTGAGCAACACGCCCTTGATGTGAAGATGCTGACGCCGGACGACGCACAACTTGTCGCCGAGGCCGGCCTCGTCGGCCGCCGTGGCGAGCGCATCGATGAGCGGATCGTTGTGACCGTCCAGGCTCGTCGCGATGCCGAGCGCCGTACCGCGCGCCATGACGTCGGTCAGAACCTCCACCAATCTGATCTCGCGGCTGCCCCACTCCGGGTTGATCGAACCGAAGCCGCCCGCCCGATTGTCGAACAGCACCACGTTGCTGATCCAGGGGCTGACCAGCCAGGCGCGCTCTCCGCCCGGTGCGAGGAGTTCGCCGAGGAACATCATCTGCAGCAGCTCGCGGATGAGGTTCTGGCTGGTCACCGCGCTCTTGAAGATCCGTCGTGTCTCGAAGCTCATTGCAGCGCCTCCGCGACATCGAGATCGACGTGGAAGGCGTTCTCCACCCGCCGTACCGCCTGAACGCGGGCAAAGACCGATAGATAGGCCGACTGCACCGGGTTGGTCGCCAGGAAGCTCAGCGCGTCTGCCAAAAGCGACGAAGCCGCCATCGGGCAGACCAGAGTCGCCGCGCCGACATCGGCCAGACGATCGAGGCAAAGATCCTGCCAACCGTCAGCTTCGAGATCGATCAGGGCGGCATCCTCCGCCAGATAGGTCCGCAACAGCAGCGGATCAGGCGACGGCAGATCGGCAAATGGCGAATAGGGCCGGAGGCCCGACTGCCGAATGTGCGCGCCGCGCGGCCAGAGCAGGCCGTAGATCACGCCGAATCGCCACTGATCCGGATTGACCGTCGGCGGATCGATGCCAGCGAGGGCGAGCGCCGCATCGATATCGTCGGAGCGCGCCAGGCGATAGGCGAGCACGCGGGCATCCAGTTCGATGCCGAGCCGTGCTTCCTCGGCGTCCCACAGCCGCACCGCGTCGAGGAAAAACGCGTCGCTGTCGCTGCTCGATCCGGGCCGGAGAATACGGTTGGCGAGCGCGACGATGAACGCGTGAAAGGTGACGAAACCTTCCTCTGCGAGCGCGTGACGCAACGCGGTGAAACTCGCATGGCTTTCCTCCGCGCCCGAGGCATGCCGGAACGCACGCGTCGCGGTTGGCAATGGATCGTCGGTGTCGCCCTCCACGACCGAGGCGAGGAAGCGACCGAGCTGATAATCGCTGAGGGAGAAGTCATTGTCGCGCAGCGCCGCCGTCATCAGGCTGAAGAAACGCCGCGGGTCCTCGACATATTGACGCTGCGCCTCTTCGATCTGCCCGTTTCCGCCCGGCGTCATCTCGCTGATCCAGATTTCGCCATCGGGCGCGCCGGCGAGCACGTCATCCTCTTCCCGCGGGCCCGCCGTCACATCGAGGATCAGACTGTCGCCGTCGATCTGCGGACATAGGCTGGTAATGGCGCTGAGCGCAGCCGCGCCGACGGTCGAAGCATATCGCTCGCGCAGCCATGGCTCCCAGCTCGCGTCGATCGGCGTCCATAGGATCGCAGCCAGGTCAAACAGGCTGGCCACCACTTGCCCGTCGGCGAGGAAGCCGGCGAGATCCTGACGCAGCTTGTCCTGCTGGTTGCCTTGGGCATTGGCATCATCGACGATCGCCGACTGAAACAGGATGTTGAGCGTCTGATCGAGGGTGAGTTCGGCGTTCCCGTCCGCCAAGCGTGTAGCCGCTTCCCGCAACGAGATCCCACGCGCCATCGCTTCGTTGCTCAGGGCTGCGAGCATCAAATGTGCCAACCAATCGCGTGCGAATGGATTGTCCACCCGTTCGCCGAGGGGCCCGTGCAATGCCTGATGGTGGAATCGCGCCGTGCGCATCGCCCGATAGCGCGGGCCCGAGTCCGGTCCGAGGTTGGACCACAAGGCATCGGGGAACCGCAGACGGAGGCACATCGCGTCGACCGCGAGACCGAACCCGAGCGCGGCTGCCTCTCCTCCGACCTCGAAGCGGAACTCCTTGGTGAGCGATCCGCCGTCGCGGAAGCGAATGCCCGCGTCGCTCCCAAGCGCCATCCGGCGGACCTCGATCGGGCTCAGTCCCTCGTGGGTGTAGAACCGCACGTCCCCGATCAGCGATGTCCAGGGGCTGCCGCGCGGCGGATCGAGCGCCATGCCCTGATTCATTCATCCATCGCAACCGGAGACCGACCGGTGTCGTCGCGCATGAGCGCAGGTGAAGCAACCGGCGGAGTTACGCCCCGTTGCTGTTCGCGCCCGGCAGCAGGTCAGGCCTCGCGCTTCAAGGCAGGCCGGCGCGTCGAGTGAACCCGTCATCAGGCATCAAGATATAAAGATATCTTTATATATCGCTTGACGCCGATGGTTCGATGATATTCAATCAGCGTGTCGAGGTTCCCCATCCCAGGCATGGCGATGGGGCTAAGACGGGAAGCCGGTGGTGTCCTTCAGGGCAGAATCCGGCGCTGCCCCCGCAACTGTAAGCGGCGAGTAGCGGCTCCATTTTGTGTCACTGGGTTCTCGCAAGGGGCCTGGGAAGGCCGGAGCCGCCGCGTTGACCCGCAAGCCAGGAAACCTGCCTTTCGACGCCATAACGTTCCTCGGACGGGGGTTCCTCCGGTGGATCGCGCTTGATGCTTGCAGTCCGTGGTTTGCCGCCATCCGGGCCTGTTCATGCCTTGCGCGCTTTCGCCTGACCTTCCGCCCGCAACGCCTGGGTGAGTCATGACGAATAGCGGCTTCACATTCTCGATCAGCAGTATCCCGTTCGACGAGGATTATCGTCCGGCCGACAACACGCGCATCACCACGAACTTCGCCAATCTCGCGCGGGGCGAAAGCCGCCGCGAGAATTTGCGCAATACGCTGGTGATGATCGACCGCCGGTTCAACGCGCTGATGCATTGGGACAACCCCACGGGCGATCGCCACGCGGTAGAGCTGAAGATCATCTCTGTCGCGCTCCGCACCGCGGGTGGCGGGGGCGACGAAGCCGTCCCGCTGATCGAGATGCTGCACGCGACGGTCACGGACAGGACGAGCGGCGAGCGCACCGACGGCATGGTCGGCAACAATTTCTCGTCCTACCTGCGGGACTACGACTTCAGCGTCGTGCTGCTCGATCACGTCAAGGCCGCAGGGGGCGGCGCGCCGGAGGATTTCGGCGACCTGCACGGCAAGCTGTTCAAGCGCTTCCTGGAGTCCAGCGCCTATCGCGACACCTTCCGCAAAGCCCCGGTGATCTGCCTGAGCGTATCGAGCAGGCACGTCTATCACCGGACCGCCAACGTGCATCCGATCCTCGGCGTCGAGTACCGCGACGACCGGCCGTCCCCGACTGACCAGTATTTCGCGAAGATGGGTATGAAGGCTCGCTACTTCATGCCGCCGCACAGCGTGGCGCCACTCGCCTTCTACCATATCGGCGATCTCGTCAGCGACTATACCAACCTCGAACTCGCCAGCACGATCGCCACGATGGAGACCTTCCAGAAGATCTACCGTCCCGAAATCTACAATGCCAATTCCGTGGCGGCGGAGCAGTACCGGCCGAGCCTGACGTATCAGGACTATTCGCTGACCCGCATCATCTACGATCGCGAGGAGCGCAGCCGGCTTGCCGTCGAGCAGGGCAAATTCGCCGAAGAGAACATCATCAGACCGTACGGCGCGGCGCTGAAGCGCTGGTCCGCGACCTGCGGCCTCTGATCCCCACGACACGAAGGAATTTGCATCATGACGACATTGTTGCCGACGACGACCGCGGGTAGCCTGCCGAAGCCATCCTGGCTGGCCCAGCCCGAGACCCTGTGGTCGCCGTGGAAGCTGGAGGGCGAGGAACTGGTCGCGGGCAAGCGGGACGCGCTGCGCCTGGCGGTCGACGATCAGCGGCAGGCGGGTATCGATATCCTGGGCGACGGGGAGCAGACCCGCCAGCATTTCGTGACGACCTTCATCGAGCACCTCGACGGCGTCGACTTCGAGAAGCGCGAGACGGTGCGTATCCGCAATCGCTACGATGCCAGCGTGCCGACGGTCGTCGGCGCCGTCTCGCGCCCGAAGCCGGTGTTTGTCGACGACGCGCGCTTCCTGCGTGCGCAGACCGATCGACCGATCAAGTGGACGCTGCCCGGGCCGATGACGATGATCGACACCCTGTACGACGGACATTACCGGAGCCGCGAGAAGCTGGCCTGGGAGTTTGCCCGAATCCTCAACGAGGAAGCGCGCGAGCTGGAGGCGGCCGGGGTCGATATCATCCAGTTCGACGAACCCGCCTTCAACGTCTTCTTCGACGAGGCGAACGACTGGGGCATCGCGACGCTGGAGCGCGCGGCCGAGGGGCTGAAGGCCGAGACCGCGGTCCACATCTGCTACGGCTATGGCATCAAGGCCAATACCGACTGGAAGAAGACCCTAGGTTCCGAATGGCGCCAGTATGAGGAAACCTTCCCGAACCTCCAGAGGTCGAAGATCGATATCATCTCGCTGGAGTGCCAGAATTCGCGCGTGCCGATGGACCTGATCGAGCTCATCCGCGGAAAGAAGGTGATGGTCGGCGCGATCGACGTCGCGACGGGTACGATCGAGACACCGGAGCAGGTCGCCGAAACGCTGCGCCATGCGCTGCGCTTCGTCGATGCCGACAAGCTCTACCCGGCCACCAATTGCGGCATGGCGCCGCTGTCGCGCGAGGTCGCCCGTGGCAAGCTGAAGGCCCTGGGTGCGGGTGCGGCGATCGTCCGCAAGGAACTGGCCGCCTGAACGACAACGGCGTGGTCATCGTCGAGAGAGATACCGCCCGAACCCGCGCCGCGGCCGGTGCGAATGACGCTCTTTGTGGAGCCGCGCCGAAACGCCTATGAGAAGGGGGCGCGTCAGCCGTCCTTCCACCGTAACTCGTCCAGGTCATGCAAGCCGATCCCAACGACGTCCACCGCCGCGAACTGCCGCCGCTGACGGCGCTGGTCAGCTTTCTTGCGGCGGTCGAGACGAGCAGCTTTTCCCGTGCGGCGCAGCGCATGTCGTTGACCCAGAGCGCGATCAGCCGGCAGATCGCCCTGCTGGAGGGGTGGCTCGGCGTCGCCCTGTTCGAGCGCCGGGGGCGGCGGGTCGCTCCGACCCCGGCGGCGATCGCTTACGCCGAAGCGGTGGCGCCGGCGGTCGAGCAGTTGCGCAGCGCCACCCGACGGCTGCTGACCCCGGTGGCGGATCGGGCGCTGACCATCGCGACATTGCCCAGTTTCGGGATGCGATGGCTCGCGCCGCGCCTGCCCGGCTTGAGCGCTCGCCACCCGGACCTGCTGGTAAATATCGCGGCGCGATCCCACCCCTTCGACTTTGCGGAGGAGCGGTTCGACGCCGCGATCCACTTCGGTCTGCCGGACTGGCCGGGCGCCGAACATGCGCTGCTGTTCCACGAAGATGTCGCGCCCGTCTGTTCGCCCGATTGGTTGGCACGCCATCCGGTGGTGCAGCCGGCCGACCTGCTGGCGCACACGCTTCTGTCGCTACAGTCGCGGCCGGCGGCCTGGGCCGACTGGTTCGCCGCCGCCGGGCTGGCCGACGCGGCGATCGGTCAGGGGCCGGTCTACGAACATTTCCTGATGCTGGCGCATGCCGCGGCAGCGGGCATGGGCATGGCACTGATCCCGACATTCCTGATCCGGCCCGAACTGGCGTCGGGCGCGCTGGTGATGCCAATTGACGTCACCATGCGCGGGCCGGAGGCCTATTACCTCGTCTGGCCGCGCGATCACGGCGACGGCCCGCTGTTCGACCGCTTCCGCCGCTGGCTGCTGCACGAAGCCGCGGCGGAAGCGTGAGGGTTACAGCGGCCTGCCGCCGGTCTTCCACGTCAGTTGCAGCGCGAACGCCCGTCCGACGCCGTCAAACCACGAAATGTCGTAATAGGGGTAGGAGGCATAGGTCGGGTCGAACACCGGCGCCTGGTCGAACAGGTTGGTGACGGTCCCGGTGACGCGCAGCCGCTCGTTCAGGTCGTAGCGCGCCGACAGATTGAACATGTAGCTGGCCTTGATGTACGCGTCCTGATCGTAATTGGGCAGCTTGCCCAGCCGCATCCCGGTGAGCGTGGTCGAGAAGTCGCCCAGGCTCCACGTCAGGCTGGCGGTGCCCTTCTCACGCGGGATGTCGTAATTGCTGTCGACCGCGAACTGGTTGATGACCGGATCGCCGGGGTACTGACGCACCGTGTGGTTGAAGACATAGGTGTAGCCGCCTGACAGCGTGAATTCGCCGATCGCGGCGGTCGGCAGGCGGAAATTGGCGGCCACGTCGATGCCGTCGGTGGTTTCCTCCGCGACGTTGATCGGGTTGACCCGCACCGCCTGCAACTGCCCGGCCAGCGCGCCGCTGGTGTAGCGCTGGACGCGGGCGATGGCATCCTGGCAGGTCGGCGACGACGGATCGGCCCCGCCGCCGGCGCGACAGGTCGATTCCGCGCGCAGCAGCGCGTCGATGCTGAGGTCGCGGACCTGATCCTTCATCTTCACCCGGAAGTAATCGACCGACAGGTCGAGCCGGTTCGACGGTTGCCACACGACACCGGCGTTGAGCGACGTCGAGGTTTCGGGCTTGAGCTGACGATTGCCGGTCTTGCGGGCGATGATCGTCTGGTCGGAATAGCTGCAGTCGCCGATCGTCTCGTCCGGCTCCTCCACCCGGCACAGATAGTAATCGGTGGCCGACGGGTGGGTGTTGCCCGGGCCGCGGAAGACATAGTTCAGATCGGGCGCGCGGAAGCCGGTGCCATAGGCGGCGCGCAGCAGCAGCCGCTTGGTCGGGCGCAGTTCGCTGCCGATATTGTAGGTGAACCGGCCGAAGGTGTTGTCTGCGATGTGGAAGGAATCGTACCGGCCGGCGGTGCTCAGTTGCAGGAACGACAGCACCGGCACGCGGAATTCGTAGCCCAGGCCCCAGCGGCTGCGCGATCCGCTGCCGTCCGAATCGACCAGCCCGACGTAGTAATTGGTCAGCGTCAGCGGATCGGGGCGAAGGTCGTAACCCTGTTTGCCCACCTCCGCGATGAAGGCGGCGCCGACCGGGCCGGCGGGCAGCTGGAACAGGTTGGTCGTGTTGAGCGAGCCGGCCAGCGTGTCGGTCCACGACCGCGGGCGATAGAGCGAGTCGACCGAGATCGAGCGATATTCCTCCGGCGTCAGCGGCTTGTAGAGGCGACGCACGTCGGCGTTGAAGATCGCATAGCCGGTGGCCGGATCGACGCCCTGCTGCTGCCCAAGGAACAGCGCGTTCGATTTCGAGATGACGATTTCGGGGAAGGTGACGCGGGAATCATATTGCGCGTGGTTGAACGACACCTCGTACTTCCAGCGACCCTTGTCGCCGAACTCGCCGCGGATGCCCGGCGTGATGTTGAAGGTGATCGACCGGTTGCGGGTCATGCCGTTTTCGAACCCGCCGATTTCCTCCGGCGTGAACTGGCGCGTCCAGTTGTCGAGCTGCAACCCGCTGTCGGTCGCGTCCGGCGCCAGATTGGGGTTGAAGAAGGTGCCTTCCTCATTCCCGTCAGGCGACACGTAATACCAGCTCTTGACCCGGCGAAACAGTTTCAGCTTCGAATAGCTGAACTGAAGGTCGGCAAACAGCTCGGCCCCGCCGCCCAGGTCGTAGCCCATCGAGCTGTACGCGGTGACCGATTTGCGGTCCGAAATCATCGTGCCGTAGGCGACCGATTCGTTGCTGCCGCAGAACTGCCCATAGCGGCGGCGATTGGCGTAGTAGATCGTGCCCTGGTTGAGCGACGACAGCGCGCTGCACGTGGCCTGCCCCGGATCGATATAGTTGGAGTCTTCGTCCGACCGCAGGAACGTGCGCTGCGCCAGCGGCGTCGCGGTGGTGGGATTGTCGGCGGTCGAATCCTGGCGCTCGCGCTGATACTGCCACAGCGGACGCTGGTTCAGCAGCTCGATGCCCACGACACCATGGAACCGGCCGGTGTCCCAGCCGGTCGTCGCCATCAAGCGGTACGCCTCACCCCCGCCATGCTGGGTGTCGTTGTAGCGCAGGTCGATGCGCGTGCCGTCCGCCTTGGTCTTCAGCTGGAAATTGACGACGCCGGCGATCGCATCGGACCCGTAGATCGCCGAGGCGCTGCCGCTCAGCACCTCGACCCGTTCGATCAGGCCGACCGGGATGTTCGAGATGTCGGTGAAGTTGCTGTTGCCCTGGAACGGCAGCGGGAAATCGGCGATGCGCCGCCCGTTGACCAGCACCAGTGTGTGGTTCGGGCCGAGCCCGCGCAGGTCGACCTGCTGCGCGCCGGGGCTGAAGCTGGCGCCGGACGCGCTCTGCTGTCCCTGTGTCTCGCCGCCGTTCTGCGTCACGCCGCGCAGCACATCGGGGACGCTCTGGAAGCCGCCGCGAAGGATGTCGTCGGCCGTAATGACGGTGACTGGCGCCGGGCCTTCCTTCTGCACGCGCGGGATGCGCGAGCCGAGGATCACGATCTCTTCCGATGCGGTGTCCGCCGGGGCGCTGCCGGGCAGTTCCTGCGCCATCGCGCTGCCCGCCATCGCCATCATCCCAGCGCCCGCCAGCCAGCGTGCGACCCCATAGCCCCGCATTATAATACTCCCCAATCATACCCCGTTACGCAATCATAATGGCATGGACTTTCGTCAAATTGGAATATAAAAATAGCACATTGAGCGTGCGATCTGTTGTTTTGATGGGAGTGTGGCCTTGCGGCACGGCGTGTTAGGCATCGCATTGATATGTGCGGGAACCGCATCGGCTGTTCCGGCGATGGCGGAGCCGCGGGGCACGCAGCAGCCGGCGGCGGTCGCGGGCGCGCGCTTCTTCGTGACCGGCGATCCGGCGAAACCGCGCCGCGCCGCTCCGTCGCAGGCGCTGATGCTGCTGGGCGGCGGCGACTGGGACAGCCAGGCGTTCCAATGGTTCGCGAAGAAGGCCGGATATGGCCATATCCTGATCCTGCGCGCGTCGGGCGATGGGGAGGGCGGGCGCGAGATGTTCGCCGAGATGGCGGGGGTCGCGTCGGTATCGACGATCCTGTTCACCGATCGCGCCGCCTCCACCGATCCGCGCGTGCTGGCCGCCATCGCGAAGGCCGACGGCATCTTCCTGGCCGGTGGCGACCAGGCGAAGTACGTCCGCTTCTGGCAGGGGACGCCGGTTGCGCGCGCGCTGGACGCGCATGTCGCGGCGGGCAAGCCGATCGCCGGCACCAGCGCCGGCCTCGCGGTGCTGGGCGGCACCGCTTATGGCGCGATGGACGGCGGCAGCATCGATTCGTTCAGGGCGCTGTCCGACCCGATGGGCGATGCGGTGACACTGGTGCGCGATTTCCTGCACATGCCGCACCTGGCCCATGTCGTCACCGATACGCATTTTAACCAGCGCGACCGGCTGGGCCGGTTGATCGCGTTTGTCGCGAAGGCGCGGGCATCGGGCGATCCGCAGGCGATCGGGCTGGGGGTCGATGAAAAGGGCGCGTTGTGCGTCGATGCCGATGGGCAGGCGGTCTATCGCGGGCCGGCGAACACCCATGCCTGGCTGGTCCAGCCGCAGGGTGTGCCCGCGCTGGTGCCGGGCAAGCCGCTCGACTGGGCGAACATCCGCATCACCGGCATCGCCCCGGGCGGCACGATCGACCTCGATACGCTGGCGGTGCCGCGGCCCGCGTTCGTCGGCACGGCGAAGGTGGTGGCGGGCAAGCTGATCGACGCTCCGCTGCCGCCGGGCGGGCATTGGTCGCTGGCGATCCATGGCGGGGCGGGGGTGATCCCCCGGGGGGCGCTGACGCCCGAACAGGAGCGCGCCTATCGCGCGGGGCTGAACGCCGCGCTCGCTGCCGGATCGGCGGTGCTGGCGAAGGGTGGCACCAGCCTGGACGCAGTCGAGGCGGCGGTGCGCGTGCTGGAGGACGATCCGCATTTCAACGCCGGGCGCGGTGCGGTGTTCGACGCGGAGGGAAAGAACCAGCTGGACGCCGCGATCATGGACGGCGCGACGTTGCGCGCGGGCGCGGTCGCGGGGGTCGGCACGACGAAGAACCCGGTCATGCTGGCCCGTGCGGTGATGGAACACAGCCGCCACGTCCTGCTGAGCGGGGTGGGCGCCGATCAGTTCGCGCGCGAACAGGGGGTGGAGCAGGTCGACCCTGCCTATTTCCGTACCGACAAGCGGTGGCAGGAATATCTGTCGTGGAAGCGCGATGAGGAGCGCGCCGCGCTCGATCCGACGCACCGTTACGGCACGGTCGGCGCGGTGGCGCGCGACCAGCGCGGGCATCTGGCGGCCGCGACCTCGACCGGCGGGCTGACCGGCAAGCGCTGGGGACGGATCGGCGATACGCCGATCATCGGCGCGGGCACCTATGCGATGGACAAGACCTGCGCGGTGTCGGCCACCGGCACCGGCGAATTCTTCATCCGCCAGGTCGCCGCGCGCCAGGTCTGCGACCGGATACAGTGGAGGGCGCAGGACGTCGCCACCGCCGCAAGCGCCACGATCGGCGAGGTGGGCGAGATCGGCGGCGACGGCGGGTTGATCGCGATGGACGGCGACGGCCACATCGCCTTCGCGATGAACAGCGACGGCATGTATCGTGGTAGCGTATCGGATGACCAATCCCCACGTACCGCCATCTATGCGGGAGAAACGGATGTCGGCCGACGCCCCGAGTAATCCCAGCAGCTCGAAGCGCGAACTGGACGCTCGATTGCTGGCACTGTTGCGGCAGGATTCGCGCGTTCCGGTGTCGGAACTGGCGCATGTGCTGAATGTGTCGCGCGCGCACGTCTATGCCAGCATCTCACGCATGGAGCAGGACGGGACGATCGACGGGTACACCGTGCGCCTCGGCGAGGCCTATGAACGGCGCACCGTGCGCGCGCACGTCATGATGACGTCGCATCCCAAGCTGATGGTCGAAACGCAGGAGGCGCTGGCGGCGATCCCGGAGCTGACCGGGCTGCACGCCATCGCGGGCGAGTATGACATGATCGCGATCGTCGAGGCGTCCAGCCTGGAGCGGCTGAACGATGTGATTGACGCGATCGGCATGATGCCGGGGATCGACCGCACCACCTCCGCGGTGATCCTCGCCACCCGGTTGCGGCGCTAGGTCAGGATCCGGTCGATCAGTTCGACCGGGTGCAACGGTCGTCGGCCGGTCATCCGTGCGGTCTGGCATCGGCACGAAAAGCCCGTCGCCAGCACCCAGTCGTCGCGTGTCGCCTCCGCCCAGCTCAGCGCGAAGATCTCTTTGGACAGGCGTTGCTGCGCGGTTTCGTGGCCGAACAGGCCGGCCATCCCGCAGCAGCCGGTCCTGACCGGTTGCGCCGCGATGCCGAAGCGAGCCAGCGCGGTCGCCCAGCCCGCCAGCGCCAGCGGGCGTAGCGCCTGTTCGGTGCAATGGCCGAGCAGGCGATAGGGGCCGAGCAGGCGACAGGGCTCGGCGCCGCTGTCAACCTGGCGCACGGGGTTGTCGTGCGCCAGCACCGATTCCAGTCCTGCGACGTCGACGCTCTCGCCGGTCAGTTCGGTGAATTCCTGCGAGAACATCAGCGCCGTCGCGGCGTCCAGGCCAACCAGCCGCACCCCGGTGGCGGCCAGCTCCCGCGCCTCCGCGACACGGGCGCGGGCGATGCGGGCGAAGCGATCGCGCATCCCGATCAGGTGCAGCGCCTTGCCGTTGCTGCGCGCCGGCAGCCGCATGACGGTAAAGCCGCAGGCGGAAAGGACTCGCGCGGCGGCCGTCAGGACGGTACCGTCGAAGCTGGCGGTAAAACTGTCTTCGACCAGCACGACGGTGGTCGCCCGTCGTTCCGGCGGCAGCGCCGCGACCGCCGCGGTGGTCGCCACCGGCGGCAGCGTGCGGGTGTCCGCGACGGCGAAGCGTGGCAGGTCGACATAGCCGAGCCGTGCCAATGCCGCGCGCGCGGCGCGGGTGCCCAGCATCAGGTTGGCGACCGCGGGCATCCGCCGCGCGACGGCCAGCATCGGTTCCATCCGCGCGAGGACGTGGTGGCGCAGCGGCCGGCGTCTGGTGGTACGCGCGGCGAAACGCGACTTCATCGTCGGAATGTCGACCTTGACCGGGCAAAGCGTGGTGCACGCCTTGCACGACAGGCAGGTCGACAGCGATCGGCGCGTGTCGGCGGCGATCGCGTCTCGCTCGGCACGTTCCGCCGGCGTCGGATCCGCGATGGAATCGAGGCGCGCCCAGCTGCGCAGCAGGGCGGCGCGGCCCTTGGGGGATTGCGCGCGATCGCGTGTCGCCTTGTACGACGGGCACATCACGTCGAGCGCATCCCAGGCGTGGCAGGCGCCGTTGCCGTTACACGCGACCGCGCGGTCGAATGCCTGGGCGTTGGCGTCGGCAATGTCCCGGTCGGCATCGGCGCGGAGCGGCACGCCGTCGATGCGGTCGACCGCATGTCCCGCCGGCGCGGCCAGCTTGCCGGGATTGAGCCGGTTGTCGGGATCGAAGACGGTCTTCAGTTGCACCAGTTCGGGGTAGAGATCGCCGAAGAACAGCGGCGAATATTCCCCGCGGAACCCGCGACCATGCTCGCCCCACAGCAACCCGCCATAGGACTTGGTCAGTTGCGCGACCGCATCGGAGATCGGGCGGATCAGCGCCGCCTGGGCGGGATCGCGCAGGTCGAGGAACGGGCGGACGTGCAGGCACCCCACGTCGGCATGGCCGAACATGCCATATTGCAGGTTGTGACGGTCGAGCAGCGCGCGGAACTCCGCGACGTAATCGGCGAGCCGTTCGGGCGGGACGGCGGTATCCTCTACAAAGGGGATGCCCTGTCGCGCGCCGCCGAGCCGTGCGAGCAGCCCGACCGACTTTTCGCGCAGCGACCATAATTGCCGGATCTGTGCGGCGTCGCGCACGATCCGGCAGTCGCCCGCCGGCCCGATCACGGCCAGCCGGTCCAGCCCCGCCGCGATGGCCGCATCGTCGTCGCCGGTGAATTCGACGAAGTTCATCGCCGCGACCGGCCGGTCGCCCGTGCCGCCCAGCAGCGCTTCGACCCCGGTCCAGATGATGTCGGACCGCGCCACGCCCAGGATCTTGTCGTCGATGATCTCGATCGCATCCGGCCCGGCGGCGATCAGGCGCTGGACGTCGCGCATCGCGCCATCAAATGTGTCGTAGCGGATGACCGCCAGCGCGCGCCGCCGCGGCCGCGCTGCGACGTTCAGCGTGATCGAGCGGGTCAGCGCCAGCGTCCCTTCCGACCCGGCCAGCAGATAGCCGAGGAAGAACCGGTCGGAGCCCGCGTCCCACGTTCGTTGCAGGTTGTAGCCGGTCAGCCCGCGGTTCATCCGCGGGAAGATCGCCGCGATCTCATCGGCGCGGGTGGTGACGATGCGCAGCACTTCCCGGTGAATGTCGGCGACGATCCCGGTGCCGCGCGCGATCTCCTCCGCCGCGGCGCGGGTCATCGGCTCGGCGCGCCATGACGTCCCGTCCGCCAGCGTCAGGTCGATCGCGGCAATATAGTCGGACGTCTTGCCCCAGCGGCGCGATCCCTTGCCCGACGCATCGGTCGCGACCATTCCGCCGATCGTCGCGCGGCTGGCGGTCGACACCATCGGCGGGAAGAAGCGGCCGTGCGGGGCCAGGAAGGCATTCAGCTGGTCCAGCACCACGCCGGGTTCGACCACGACGGTGTTCGCGACCGGATCGAATGCGCCGATGCCGCGCATGTGGCGGCCGAAATCGACGATCACCCCGGTGTTCAGCGACTGGCCGTTGGTGCCCGTGTCGCCGCCCCGCGCGGTCAGCGACAGTGGCGCGCCCGATCGCCGCAGCGCCTGCACCAGCGTGGTCACGTCGTCGCCGCTGCGCGGATAGACGATCGCGGCGGGCAGCAGTTGGTAGATGGAATTGTCGGTCGACGCGACGTGCCGTGCGCCGACCCCGCTTTCCCGATCGCCGCCGAAACCGGCCGCGCCCAGTTCGGCGAACAGCCGCGCGACCGCCGCTCCGGTGGCCTCCGCCATCTACGCCGCCGCCCGGCCCGGCAGGTCGCGGATCCGTGCGATGGATTGCGCCTCCAGCTCGGCATAGAGCGCGAACGGATCGCGCACCGATGCGCCCAGCGCCGCTTCGAACGCCGCCCGGGCGGCAGAGGCGGCATAGCTGCGCTGTTCGTCGTCGCCGAGGTTCGATTGGAAGATGCCGGCCGCGCTGACCGGCAGAAAATCCTCATAGACGATCGGCGTGGCGTGGACCTGGCCCGCCGCGATCCAGTCGGCCGGATCGCCGGCGGGGACGGTGCCGACGCCACCGACCGGCTCATAGCGGAAATAGGCCAGCCGGCGGTCGCGCAGCGCATCCTCCGTATCCGGGAAGTCGGCGAAGGCGGTCGCCAGGCGCTCGGCATAGCTGCCGTCTGTGCCGGTGCGCGCCTGTTCCAGCAGCCGGTCGTATAGCGCGCGACCGGCGGGGGTCAGTG
>NZ_LSJO01000648.1:0-19040 GCF_001556735.1 Sphingomonas sp. CCH9-F2
GCGGAAACGCCGCCCGCCGCCACGCCGCCGACGCCGGTGCTGGCCGCGATCGTGCCGCCGGTGCTGCCGCGCGCCATCCGCACCGCGCGCAACGACGCGCCCGCCACGCCCACGGACATGCCGGTCGCCGTCACGCCGGAGGCGGCCGCTGCCACCCCCGACGACGCCCCGCGCGCGGACGCGGCGGTCGAGGATCGACCAGCCCTTCAGCCGCAGCCACCACGCCGGGGAGGTCGACCTGATCGCCAAGCGCGGCGCGCTAATCGCCTTCGTCGAGGTCAAGAGCCGTGCCACCGCCGCCGAGCTGGATCATGCGATCGACCATCGCCGCCTCGCCCGCGTCGCCGCCGCGGCGGAGGTACTGATGCCGCGCTACGCCACCGCGGGGGAGGATATCCGCGTCGACGTCATCCTCCTCGCCCCGCGCACCCCGCCGCGGCATATCGAGAATGCGTGGATCGGCTACTGACAGCGCCGCCCCGCCCGCCTACATCCCCGCGCATGACCCGGAAGCTCACCGTCGCCGTCCAGATGGACCCGCTCGCCACGATCAACATCGCAGGCGATTCGACCTTCGCGCTGATGCTGTCGGCGCAGGCACGCGGGCACCGGCTGTTCCACTACACCGCGGAGGATCTCAACTGGTCCGACGGCCTGTTGTGGACCCGCGCGCATCCGGTCACCGTCCAGCGCGTCGTCGGCGACCATTTCCGCTTCGGCGATCCGGTCAGCCTCGATCTGGGGGCGGAGGCGGACGTGGTGCTGATGCGGCAGGATCCACCCTTCGACCTGGGCTATATCACCGCCACGCACCTCTTGGAGCGGATCGCCGACCGGACATTGGTGGTCAACGATCCGGCCAGCGTGCGCAACGCGCCCGAAAAGGTCTTCGTCCTCGACTATGCGCATTTCATGCCGCCGACGCTGGTGACGCGCAGCCTGGACGAGGCGCGCGCCTTCCTGAAGCAGCATGGCGCGATCGTAGTGAAGCCGCTCCACGGCAACGGCGGCAAGGCGATCTTCCGCGTCGGTTCGGAGGGCGAGAACCTGTCCGCGCTGATCGAGGTGTTCAACCAGACGTGGCGCGAACCGCATATGGTGCAGGCGTTCCTGCCCGACGTGGCGAAGGGCGACAAGCGCATCGTGCTGGTCGACGGCGAGGTCGCCGGCGCGATCAACCGCCTGCCGGGCGAGGGCGAGATCCGCAGCAACCTGGCGGTCGGCGGATCGGCGGAAAAGACCGAGCTGACCGACCGCGAACGCGCGATCTGCGCCGAACTGGGGCCGGAGCTGAAGCGCCGCGGGCTGATCTTCGTCGGCATCGACGTGATCGGCGGCGAATGGCTGACCGAGATCAACGTCACCTCCCCTACCGGTATCGTCGCGATCGAGCGGTTCGACGGCACCGACGTCGCCGGCCTCATCTGGGACGCGATCGACCGCAGGCTGGCGGAACGCGCCGCCTGACCGGCGGTTGGGGCCGGATGACGGGCGCTTCACGTTCCTTCCCCACCCCGTTCGTGCCGAGGAGGCATCGAGCGAAGCCGAGATGCCGTCTCGAAGCACAGCCACGGCGCATACCCTTCGAGACGGGGCTTCGACAGGTTCAGCCCCTCCTCGGGGCGAACGGCGGAGGAAGCCCGTCGCCCCGCTGGCGCCCATGACCGACTTCATCATCAACTGGATCGTCTGGGGCGGCTATATCGGCATCTTCCTGCTGATGGCCCTGGAAAACGTCGTGCCACCGATCCCGTCGGAGGTCATCATGGGGCTGGGCGGGATCGCGGTAGCGCGCGGTGAGATGGAGATGCTGCCGCTGCTGCTGTGGGGAACCGCCGGCACCACCGCCGGCAATGTGTTCTGGTACGAGATCGGGCGGCGGCTCGGCTATGCGCGCTTCCGCCCGTTCGTCGAACGGCACGGCCGCTGGCTGACGCTGGAATGGGACGATGTCGAGCGGGTACGCACCTTCTTCCACCGCCACGGCGGCTGGGTGATCTTCGTGTTCCGCTTCATGCCGACGTTCCGCACGCTCATCTCGCTGCCCGCCGGGATGGCGGGGATGCGGCTGTGGCCGTTCCTGGCGACGACCTTCGCCGGCAGCATTATCTGGAACGGGGTGCTGGCGGGCGCGGGCTATGTCCTGGGCAGCCGCTATGCCGATCTCGACCGTTATGTCGGCCCCGCCGGGATCGCGCTGACGGTGCTGGCGATCGGCTACTACTTCTACCGCGTCGTCACCTGGCAACCGCGCGGAGACTAGGCGCGCGGATGCGCCGCGCGATAGACGTCCAGCAGATGCGCCGCGTCCACTGCCGTATAGACCTGCGTCGAGCTGAGGCTGGCATGGCCGAGCAACTCCTGCAACGCGCGCAGGTCGGCGCCGCGGCCCAGCAGATGGGTCGCGAAACTGTGGCGTAGCGCATGCGGGGTCGTGCGTTCGGACAGGCCCAGCCGCGCTCGCGCCGCGCGCACCTTCACCCGCACCACCCCGGGGGACAGCGGCCCCCCGCGCACCCCGCGGAACAGCGATGCGTCGGGGGCGACCGGCCAGGGCGTGCGTGCGGCATAATCGGCGATTGCGTCGCGCACCGCCGGCAGCAGCGGCACGATCCGCGTCTTGGCACGCTTGCCCGTTACCGCGATCGTCTCGCCCAGTGGCAGTACCGCGCCGGTCAGCGCCAGCGCCTCGCCGATGCGCAGCCCCGCACCGTACAGCAGCAGCAGCAGCGCCCAGTCGCGCGCCGCCACCCACGGCTCGTCGCTCTCGTCCGCGACCTCCTGCGCCAGCGCGACCGCCTCCGCCGGGGCGACCGGGCGCGGCACCCCCGCCTTGACGCGCGGCCCGCGCAGCACCGGCGCGCTGCCCGCCCCGTTCGCCCAGTACAGGAACGCGCGCACCGCCGACAGCTCGCGCGCAGCGGAACTGTTGCCCAGCCCGCCGCGCCGCCGCGCCGCCAGATAGGCGCGCAGGTCCGCGGCGGTCACATCCGCCAGCGCCGCGCGCTCCACCGGCCCGCCCCAATGCTCGGACAGGAACGCCAGCAACCGCTCGGTCGTCGCGCGATACGCCCGCACCGTATGTTCCGACCGCCGCCGGTCGCGCGCGAGGTGGATGCTCCACTGAAGCGCCAGCGGCATCGCTGGCGGCAGGGGCGCGCCGGCGTCCGCGCGATCGACATCCTGCGTCATGATCCTCCGGGCCCTGGGACGGAATGTTAACGCCAACCGGTACAGGATGGCGCGATGGATAGCACGCCTGCGGACTCACGCGATCACGACATCGAACGCGAGGAGCGGCGGCTGGCCGCGCTCCATTCGCTCGAACTGCTCGGCGCCGCGCCCGAACAGGCGTTCGATGCGCTGGTCGCGCTCGCGGCCCGGATGCTCGACTGCCCGATCGCGCTGCTCAACCTCGTCGATCGCGACCGTTTATGGGTCGCCGCCGGGACGGTCGCCGGCCCGCGCGAGTTCCGCCGCGATGTGGCAATGTGCGACCGCACGATCCGGGGGCAGGGACCGGTGGTCATCGACGACCTGTCGCAGGACGGCGTCTATCGTAACAGCCCGCTGGTCACCGATGCCGGCTATCGCTTTTACGCCGGGACACCGCTGCACCTGCGCGACGATGCCGGGGTACGCCAGCCGATCGGGACGCTGTGCGTGATCGATTCGGTCTGCCACCGGATCAGCCCCGCCGCGCGGGAGGCGCTGGCGCATCTGGCGACGCTGGCGGAGGCGCTGCTGGAGGGCCGCCGAACCGCCTTGCGCGCGATCGAGTTCGCGAAGGAGAGCGAGCGGCTGCTGCGCGACCTTGCGCGCAAAGATCGCATCTTCCGCAATGTGGAACGGATCGCGTCGATCGGATCGTGGCATCTGTCGCTGATCGACGACCGGATACATTGGTCGGACAACACCTATACGCTGCACGGCCTGCCGCTGGGACAGCAGCCGGCCCGTGAACATTCGTTCGACTTCTACCCACCGCAGGATCGCGAACAGGTGCGCCGCACCTTGCAGCGCACGCTGTGGGACGGCTCCCCGTTCGATATCGAAAGCGACTTCATCACCGCGCGCGGCCACCGCCGCCGCGTCCGCTCGATGGGGGAAGCGGAGATCGTGGACGGGCGCGTCACCGGGGTGATCGGCGTGTTCCAGGACGTCACCGTGCGCCACGAACTGGAGACGCGGCTGCGTCGCCTCGCCAGCACCGACGCGCTCACCGGCCTTGCGAATCGCGCGTCGTTCGACGCGACGCTGGAACAGGCGATGGCATTGGCGCACGGGAAGGACGGCGTCGCCCTGATGCTGGTGCTGATCGACCTGGACGGGTTCAAGGCGATCAACGACACGCTGGGCCATGATGCCGGCGACGAGGTGCTGCGGATGACCGGCGCCGCACTGTCGCAGCCGTGGCTGCGTGGCAGCCTGGCCGCGCGCATCGGCGGCGACGAATTCGCGCTGATCGTCGACGATCCGGCGCTGCTCGCCGACCCGGAGGCGCTGCGCCTGCGGATCGACGACGCGCTGCGCATCCCGGTCGGCTCCGCCGGACTGACGATGATCAGCGGCGGATCGGTGGGGATCGCGGTGTTCGATACCGAATTCGGCTCGCCGCGCGATTTCGTCCGCCGCGCCGACGCGCTGCTCTACGCCGCCAAGCACCGCCGCCGCGACCGCCGCCATCTGCGCATCCGCTCTGACGCCGCCTGACGCGGACCAGGGCGCAGGCGGCGGGTTTTGCACCGCTCGCCGCGCTCCCATATGGGACGGCAATGTCTTCCCGCGCGCGTGTCCTGGTCCTCAATTCGGCGCTCGGCCCGCTCGACTATCGCGTGCCGCACGGCATGGTGGTGGAGCCGGGGTCGATCGTCGTCGCCCCGCTGGGGCCGCGCCAGCTGACCGGCGTCGCGTGGGAGGCGGAGCGGATGCCCTCCGATGCGGAGGTCGGCGACAATCGCCTGCGCAACCTGCTGGCGGTCGCCGACGTGCCGCCGCTGCGCGCGCCGCTGCGCCGGCTGATCGAATGGACCGCCGATTACTATCTCGCGCCGCCTGCCGCGGTGGTCCGCATGGCGCTGTCGTCGAATGCCGCGCTGGAAGGATCGCGCACCGCCACCGAATATCGTGCGACCGGCCACGTCCCCGATCGCCTCACCCCGCAGCGCGCGCAGGCGCTGGAGCGGATCGGCGAGCGGCAGGGGCTGATCCGCGAGCTGGCGACGATCGCGGAGGTCAGCGACGCCGTGATCCGCGGGCTGGTGAAGGCCGGCGCGATCGAGGCGGTGGAGGTCGATATCGACAGCCCCTTTCCCGTCCCCGACCCCGATCACGCCCCCCCGCAGCTGTCCGACGATCAGCGCGCCGCCGCCGACACCTTGTCCGCCGGGGTCGCTGCCGCCGCCTTCGCGCCGACGCTGCTCGACGGCGTGACCGGATCGGGCAAGACCGAGGTCTATTTCGAGGCGGTCGCCACCGCGCTGCGCAGTCGCCGGCAGGTGCTGGTGCTGCTGCCCGAAATCGCGCTGACCGAACCGTTCCTGAAGCGGTTCCACGACCGCTTCGGGTGCGAGCCGGTGGCGTGGCATTCCGGCCTGCGCTCCACCCAGCGCCGCCGCGCGTGGCGCGCCATCGCCGGCGGGGAGGCGCGCGTCACCGTCGGCGCGCGCTCCGCGCTGTTCCTGCCCTATGCCGACCTGGGCCTGATCGTCATCGACGAGGCGCACGAAACCAGCTTCAAGCAGGAGGATGGGGTCCATTACCATGCGCGCGACGTCGCGGTGATGCGCGCCAAGTTCGAACGCTGCCCGGTGATCCTGGCCAGCGCGACGCCCGCGATCGAAACCCGTCATCAGGTCGCGCTCGGCCATTATGCCGAGGTGAAGCTCCCCGGCCGCTACGGTGCGGCGCAATTGCCGACGATCGCGGCGATCGACCTGATCGCCGAACCGCCCGAGCGCGGCCGCTGGATCAGCCCGCGGCTGGTCGCCGCGCTGGGCGAGACGCTGGAGCGCGGCGAACAGTCGTTGCTGTTCCTCAACCGTCGCGGCTATGCCCCGCTCACCCTGTGCCGCACCTGCGGGCATCGCTTCCAGTGCCCGAACTGCACCGCCTGGATGGTCGAACACCGACTGACCCGCCGGCTCGCCTGCCATCATTGCGGGCATGTCGAGCCGGTCCCGCGGCTGTGCCCGGAATGCCAGAACGAGGATACGTTGGTCGCCTGCGGCCCCGGCGTGGAGCGGATCGCGGACGAGGTCGCGGCGCTCTTCCCTGAGGCGCGCACCGCGGTGGTGACGTCGGACACGATCTGGTCGCCCGCGCGCGCCGCCGACTTCGTCGCGCGGATGGAGGAAGGCGCGATCGACATCGTCGTCGGTACGCAATTGGTGACCAAGGGCTATCATTTCCCCAACCTGACATTGGTCGGCGTGATCGACGCCGATCTGGGGCTGGACGGCGGCGACCTGCGCGCCGCGGAACGCACCTTCCAGCAGATCCGCCAGGTATCGGGGCGCGCGGGCCGCGGGGCGAAGCCCGGCCATGTCTTCATCCAGACGCACAGCCCCAGGGCCGCGGTGATGCAGGCGCTGGTCACCGGCGATGCCGACGCCTTCTACGCTGCCGAGACCGAGGCGCGCCGCGATGCCGACGCGCCGCCGTTCGGCCGTTACGCCGCGATCATCGTGTCGAGCGAGGATCAGCCCGCTGCGCTGGAAACCGCCCGCGCGGTCGGGCGCAGCGCCCCGCGCATCGAGGGCATGGAGGTGTACGGCCCCGCCCCCGCGCCGCTGGCGATGCTGCGCGGGCGCCACCGCTACCGCCTGCTGGTCCACGCCCGCCGCGCGCTGGACGTGCAGGACGTGATCCGCGACTGGCTGGGCGCGCTCGACTGGCCCGCCAAGGTCCGCGTCGCGGTCGACGTCGATCCCTACAGCTTCCTGTGACATCGTGCAGAAGGTAACCCAACCCATGGTCAAGACGCCCGACGAACTGGCGCTGATGCGCATCTCCGGGCGGCTGCTGGCGCAGGTGTTCGAGATGCTCGACACGATCGACCTGGCCGGGCGCTCGACGCTGGAGGTCAACGATCTGGTCGAACGCTTCATCACCGACGATCTCGCCGCCCGCCCCGCCAGCAAGGGGCAGTACGGCTTCGCCTATGTCCTCAATTCGTCGATCAACAACGTCGTTTGCCACGGCGTCCCCGATGCCGGCGTCGTCATCCGCGACGGCGATATCGTGAATCTCGACATCACGCTGGAAAAGAACGGGTTCATCGCCGATTCCAGCAAGACCTATGTCGTCGGCGCCGCCCCGCCCGCCGCGCGGCGGCTGGTGCGCGTCACGCAGGAGGCGTTGTGGAAGGGGATCGCGCAGGTGCGGCCCGGCGCGCGGCTGGGCGACATCGGCTTCGCGATCGAGCGCCATGCGAAGAAGAACGGCTATTCGGTGGTCCGCGACTATTGCGGCCACGGCATCGGCCGCGACATGCACGAGGAGCCGCAGGTGCTGCACTTCGGCCGCGCGGGCACCGGCGTCGAACTGCGCGAGGGGATGACCTTCACGATCGAGCCGATGCTCAACCAGGGCACCCGCCGCGTGGTGGGGGAAGATGACGGTTGGACCGTCGTCACCGCGGACGGGAAGCTGTCCGCGCAGTTCGAACACACCGTCGCGGTCACCGCGCGCGGGGTGGAGGTACTGACCCTGCGCACCGGCGAACGCGCCGCGGCCTGAGCGGTCGGATCGCGGGACGGCGGCGGGCGCCGGTTGCTGCCCCCCGACAGCGAAACGGGCGCCCCGCACCGCGGGACGCCCGTCATCGATCCCGTCCGGGACGCCGCGTCAGCCGGCGTGTTCGGCCAGGACGGTCAGCCCGCGCGCATTGACCTCGGCGAAGCCGCCGCGGATCGCGATCGTCTCGGGCGCGCCGCCTTGCGTCTTCTGCACCAGCACGTCGCCGTCGCGGATCGTCGACATGAACGGCGCATGGCCCTCCAGCACCGCGAAATCGCCGTCGGCACCCGGCACGGTGACCATATAGACCTCGTCCGAGCGGACCAGGCGTTCGGGAGTGACCAGTTCGAAGTGCAGCATATCTCTACCTCAACAGCCCCTCCCGGTAAGGGAGGGGCTTCACGCGAAAGGCTTACGCCTCCTGCGCCATCTTCTCGGCCTTGGCGACGGCTTCGTCGATCCCGCCGACCATGTAGAAGGCGCTTTCCGGCAGGTGATCGTATTCGCCGTTCACCACCGCCTTGAAGCTGCGAATCGTGTCCTCGATCTGCACGAACTTGCCCGCGATGCCGGTGAACACCTCGGCGACGTGGAACGGCTGCGACAGAAAGCGCTGGATCTTGCGCGCGCGCTGGACGGTCAGCTTGTCCTCCTCGGACAGCTCGTCCATGCCCAGGATGGCGATGATGTCCTGCAGTGCCTTGTACTTCTGCAGGATCGCCTGGACCGCACGGGCGGTTTCATAATGATCCTGGCCGACGATGCGCGGCTCCAGCACGCGGCTGGTCGAGTCGAGCGGATCGACCGCCGGGTAGATGCCCAGCTCGGAAATCGCGCGGTTCAGCACGGTCGTCGCGTCAAGGTGCGCGAACGACGTCGCCGGCGCCGGGTCGGTCAGGTCGTCCGCGGGGACGTACACCGCCTGCACCGAGGTGATCGACCCCTTGTTGGTGGAGGTGATGCGCTCCTGCAACGCGCCCATGTCGGTCGACAGCGTCGGCTGGTAACCCACCGCCGACGGGATGCGGCCCAGCAGCGCCGACACTTCCGCGCCCGCCTGCGTGAAGCGGAAGATGTTGTCGACGAAGAACAGCACGTCCTGCCCTTCCTGGTCGCGGAAATATTCCGCGATGGCGAGGCCCGACAGCGCGACGCGCGCACGCGCCCCCGGCGGCTCGTTCATCTGGCCGTAGACGAGCGCGACCTTCGACCCCTCGCTGATCGCCTTGCCGTCGGCGTCCTTGGCGATGACGCCCGCGTCGAGGAATTCGTGGTACAGGTCGTTACCCTCGCGGGTCCGCTCACCCACGCCCGCGAACACCGACGTGCCGCCATGGCCCTTGGCGATGTTGTTGATCAGTTCCTGGATCAGCACGGTCTTGCCGACGCCCGCGCCGCCGAACAGGCCGATCTTGCCGCCCTTGGCGTAGGGCGCGAGCAGGTCGATCACCTTGATGCCCGTCACCAGGATCGCGCTTTCGGTCGACTGGTCGACGAATTCCGGCGCCTTGGCGTGGATCGGCGCGCGCAGGTCGGTGGCGATCGGGCCGCGCTCGTCGATCGGCTCGCCGACGACGTTCATAATGCGGCCCAGCGTCGCGGGGCCGACCGGCATCTGGATCTGCGCGCCGGTGTCGGTGACGGTCTGGCCGCGGGTCAGCCCCTCGGTCGAATCCATCGCGATCGTGCGGACGGTGTTCTCGCCCAGATGCTGCGCTACCTCGAGCACCAGCCGCTGACCGTTGTTCTCGGTCTCCAGCGCCGACAGGATCGCGGGCAGTTGGGTGCCGAACTGCACGTCGACGACGGCGCCGATCACCTGCGCGATACGGCCCACATTGTTGCTGCCCGAGCCGGTGGCCGGACGGATGTCTTCAGCGGCGGTTGCCATCACATGCTTCCTTGGTTCGTCTGCCCCGATATAGACGCGGAGCGGGTGAAGGTCACGGCCGTCAGCCGCTCCTTGGGGGTGGTGGTACGGGTAACGCGATAATCCGCGCCGCCCTTCAGCTGGCCGGACAGCGGCTTCTGCCCGTGGATCGCCTTGGTGACGGTGTCGCCGCCAGTCACGCCCAGCTGCGCCAGCGCCTGCGCGATCCACTGTTCGAACTGGTCGCGCGCCTGCTGGTCGTTCGACGCGGCCGGTTCGTGCAGCGTGAAGGCCAGCGTGTCGATCCGCGCGCGCGTGCCGCTGGCGACGAAATCAGCGACGACGACGTCACGGGCCGACGGATCGGTCAGCGGCGTCGGTACCGCGCGCGATTCCCATGTTGTGCCCGCCTGACGATAGGCGCCGGGGCGCAGGCCGATCCGGCCGAACAGATCGATCGCGGTCGCCGGAGTGGTGAACACGCCCGCCCAGCTGCCGCCGGCCAGCTTCGGCCCGTCCCAGGTCGCCGATGCGGTCGGCGCGGGCGCGACGGCATTGCCCGCCACGGCATTGGCGCGCGCGTCGTCACCCGCCCCGGACGGCGAACAGCCCGCCGCGGTGATCGCGATCGCCAGGCCGGACAGGGCGCGTCGGATCACAGCGCCTCCGCGCCCGAGATAATCTCGACCAGCTCGGTCGTGATCGCCGCCTGGCGGGCGCGATTGTACTGGATGCTCAGCCGCTTGATCATGTCGCCGGCGTTGCGCGTGGCGTTATCCATCGCGGTCATGCGGCTGCCCTGTTCCGATGCGGCATTTTCCAGCAGCGCGCGGAAGATCTGGATCGCCACGTTGCGCGGCAACAGGTCGGCCAGGATCGCTTCCTCGCTCGGCTCATAGGCCACCGTGGCGTCGCCGCTGTTGGCCAGCTTCGGCGCGGCGCCCGCGGGGATCGCCACCGGGATGATCTGCTGCGCGACCGGCTCCTGCACCAGCGCCGACTGGAACCGGGCGTAGAACAGATGCGCGACGTCGAATTCGCCCGCCTCGAACCGCGCGATCAGGTCGTCGGCGATGCCCTTGGCATGGTCGAACCCGGCGACCTTCATCTCCGACAGGTCGCGGTCGACCGCGATCCCCTTGGGGTAGAAGCGGCGCAGCACGCGGCCCTTCTTGCCCGCCAGATAGAAGACGACGGTCTTGCCCGCAGCTTCCAGCTCCTCGGCCTTGCGGCGCGCGGCGCGCACGATGTTGGTGTTGAACGCGCCCGCCAGCCCGCGCTCGGACGTGGCGACGACCAGCATGTGGACCTGGTCCTTGCCCGTTCCCGCCATCAGCGGCGATGCGCCGACCCCGACGTTCTTCGCCAGGCTGGCGACCACCGCCTCCAGCCGCTCGGCATAGGGGCGCCCGGCGACCGCCGCCTCCTGCGCACGGCGCAGCTTGGCGGCGGCGACCATCTTCATCGCCTTGGTGATCTTCTGCGTCGACTTCACCGAGCCGATGCGGATCTTGAGGGCTTTCAGTGACGCCATGCTCTTCTTCTTGCTCCCTCTCCCCTCCGGGGAGAGGGTTGGGGTGAGGGGTTGTCACGAGCGGTGCCGCGTGGGGCGGCCCCTCTCCCAACCCTCTCCCCGGCGGGGAGAGGGCCAAATGATTACGCGAACGTCTTAGCGAATTCGTCCAGCGCCGCCTTGAGCTGCGCCTCGGTGTCCTTGCCCAGTTCGCGCGTGTCGCGGATCGCGGTCAGCACGCCGGCGTGGCGATCGCGCAGGAACGCCAGCATCGCCGCTTCGTAACGGGTCACGTCGGCGACCGGCACGCTGTCGATATAGCCGTTGGTACCGGCGTAGATCGACGCGGTCTGCTCCTCGAACGGCATCGGGTTGAACTGCGGCTGCTTGAGCAGCTCGGTCAGCCGCGCGCCGCGGTTCAGCAGCTTCTGCGTGGAGGCGTCGAGGTCCGATCCGAACTGCGCGAACGCGGCCATCTCGCGATACTGCGCCAGCTCCAGCTTGATCGAGCCGGACACCTTCTTCATCGCCTTGGTCTGCGCGGCCGAACCGACGCGGCTGACCGACAGGCCGACGTTGATCGCCGGGCGGATGCCGGCGAAGAACAGGTCGGTTTCCAGGAAGATCTGGCCGTCGGTGATCGAGATCACGTTGGTCGGGATGTACGCCGACACGTCGCCCGCCTGCGTCTCGATGATCGGCAGCGCGGTCAGCGAACCGTTGCCGTTGTCGTCGTTCATCTTCGCCGCGCGCTCCAGCAAGCGCGAGTGGAGATAGAAGACGTCGCCCGGATAGGCTTCGCGGCCCGGCGGACGGCGCAGCAGCAGCGACATCTGGCGATACGCCACCGCCTGCTTCGACAGATCGTCATAGACGATCACCGCGTGCATCGCATTGTCGCGGAAATATTCGCCCATCGCGCAGCCGGTGTACGGCGCCAGGAACTGCAGCGGCGCGGGGTCCGACGCGGTGGCGGCGACGACGATGGAATATTCCATCGCGCCGTTTTCCTCCAGCGTGCGGACCAGCTGCGCGACGGTCGAGCGCTTCTGCCCGACCGCGACGTAGATGCAGTACAGCTTCTTCGATTCGTCGCTGCCGGCGTTCGCCTGCTTCTGGTTGATGAACGTGTCGATCGCGACCGCCGACTTGCCGGTCTGACGGTCGCCGATGATCAGCTCACGCTGGCCGCGGCCGACCGGCACCAGCGCGTCGATCGCCTTCAGCCCGGTCTGCACCGGCTCGTGCACCGACTTGCGCGGGATGATGCCGGGCGCCTTCACCTCGACGCGGCTGCGCTTCTCGGCGACGATCGGCCCCTTGCCGTCGATCGGGTTGCCCAGCCCGTCCACGACGCGGCCCAGCAGGCCCTTGCCGACGGGGACGTCGACGATCGTGCCGGTGCGCTTGACGGTGTCGCCTTCCTTGATCTCGGCGTCGGAGCCGAAGATCACGACGCCGACATTGTCCGCCTCCAGGTTCAGCGCCATGCCCTGCACGCCGTTGGCGAATTCGACCATCTCGCCCGCCTGGACGTTGTCGAGGCCGTAGATGCGCGCGATGCCGTCGCCGACGCTCAGCACCTGGCCGGTTTCGCTCACTTCGGCCTCGGTGCCGAAATTGGCGATCTGGTCCTTGATGACCTTGGAGATTTCTGCGGCGCGGATATCCATTACGTCAGCCTTTCATCGCGCTGGCGAGCGCATTCAAACGGGTGCGGATCGACGAATCGATCATCTGGGAACCGATGCGGACGACCAGCCCGCCCAGGATCGCGGGATCGACCGTCAGGTCGACCGACACCTCGCGACCGACACGGCGGCGCAGCTGCTGCTTCAGCTCCTCAACCTGGTCGTCGGACAGCGGGTGGGCGCTGGTCACCTCCGCGGTGGTTTCGCCGCGGTGGCGCGCGGCCAGCGTGCGATAGGCGGCGATGACCTGCGGCAGCTGCGACAGGCGGCGGTTCTCCGCCAGCACCCCCAGGAAGCTCTTCGTCGTGGTGTCCAGCCTCAGCTGGTCGGCGGTGGCCAGCACCGCCTTCACCGCCTGCCCACGCGCCACCACCGGCGATGCGGTCAGCATACGGAAATCGGCCGATTCGGCCAGCGCCTGGCGCACGGCAGTCAGGCTTTCCTCGACTCGGTCGACGGCCTTGGCCTCCACCGCCAGATCGAACAGCGCACTCGCATAGCGGCCGCCCAGGCTGGCCTGAATGTTGCTGCCCTGATTACCGCTGGAGCTCTCCACGCGATTCACTTTCCTCGAAAACCCAAGGGTGTTGGCCCATGCGAAGGGATGGCGCGCGAAACGCACCTCGCTTGGGATGCCGGGCGCGTAGCAAAGGGGGGGCCGCTATGCAACCGGATGGACGGAAGCTTGTTCATCATCGCTTCATTGTGCCCGCCCGCGCGCCTGCACCGCCGCGCGCCGCGCCTCGACCGCCGCCGGCGTGACGCGCGCATTGGCCGCGGTCGACCGCTCCTCCTCCAGCGCCAGCGCCGCCGCGAACGGCAGCCCGAAGCCGTCGTCGATCAGCCGCTTGTAGTCCGCGATGAACGCCGCATCCGCCGATGCGATATCCGCCGCCAGCGCGATCGCGGCGGGCAGCAGCGCGTCGGGCGCGACCACGCGGTTGACCAGCCCCCAGCGTTCGGCGGTCGCCGCGTCCAGGAAATTGCCCGACAGCGACAGTTCCTTGGCGCGCGCCATGCCGATCAGCCGCGACAGCTTCTGGCTCAGCCCCCAGCCCGGCATCACGCCGACGCGCGCATGGGTATCGGCGAAGCGCGCGGTGTCGCTGGCGATCAACATGTCGCACGCCAGCGCGACCTCGAACCCGCCGGTGATCGCGACGCCGTTGATCGCGCCGATCACCGGCTTGCGGCATGATTCGATCGCGCGCACCGGATTGTCGGCGGGGCCGCTGGCATTGGCCGCGCCCAGCGCGCCGTCGACGCTGCCCAGTTCCTTGAGGTCCAGCCCGGCGGTGAACGCGCGCGTGCCGGCCCCCGTCAGCACGACGCAGCGGATCGCCGGGTCGGCATCCACCTGCCGCATCGCATCGTACAATGCCCCGCGCATCGCGACGGACAGCGCGTTCATCGCCTCCGGCCGGTTGAGCCTGACGATCGCGACGCCGTCGCCCACCGCATCGATCAGCACGGGCTGCGTGGCGCTCATCCTCTCTCGGCCTCCTGCCCCGCCGCTTGTCGTTTCGGGCGCAAGCCGCGGGATGGCCGGCGCGTCGCGATCGCATACATAAGCGTGATGAGCGACGCCACCTCCATCGCCGGCCTGACCCTGGACGAGGCATGGGACGCCTTCGCCCGCCGCGACCGGCGCCACGACGACCGCTTCGTCGTCGCGGTACGCACCACCGGCATCTATTGCCGGCCCAGCTGCGCCGCGCGCCGCCCGCGGCGCGAGAATGTGGAGATACTGGCCGACGCCGCCGCCGCCCGCGCGCGCGGCTATCGCGCGTGCCGGCGCTGCTGCCCCGATTCGATCGCGCGCGACCGCACGGCGGTGGCCGATGCGACCCGGCTGATCGCCGCCGCGCACGGTGCCCCGCCGCCGCTCGCCGCGCTGGCCGCTGCGGTCGGCTATGCCCCGCATCACTTCCTGCGCCTGTTCAAACGCGACACCGGGCTGACCCCGGCAGGCTATGCGCGCGCGCTGCGTGCCGCACGCGCGGCCGAGCGGCTGCGCGGCGCGGCCAGCGTCACCGACGCCATCTACGCCGCAGGCTATGCCGCCCCCAGCCGCTTCTACGCCGATGCCGCGCGGCTGGGCATGGCCCCCGCCACCTTCGCGGACGGCGGCGCGGGGGTGACGATCCACTGGTCGATCGTCGACACCGCGCCGGGGCCGCTGCTGGTCGCCACCACGCCGCGCGGGCTGTGCCATGCCGCATTGGACGGCGATGGCGGAGCCGCGCTGCGCGATCTGTTCCCCGCCGCGACGCTGGTCGCCGGGGACGAAGCGCACCGTCACTGGGCGTCCACGCTTGCGGAACGCGCCGCCGCGGAACGCCACGACCCCGCCTTGCCCGACGACGCCCGGCGGCTCGCCTTCGTGGAGGCGGTGCGGCGCGCCGCCGCGTCCGATGGTTAGGCAATTGTAAAGGCCTGCCGCTTACTCCCGTTCACCGAACCCAGGGAACGGAACAACGACGATGAGCGCGTTCGGACGGCGCAACGGCGGCATGGCGACGGGCGGGACCCGCACCGGATTCGGGGTCGCGCGCCCGATGCAGGGCGGGCAGCGGGCCGACACCCCGGCGCCTGCGCCCGCACCGTCGCTCGATCAGTTCCCGCCGCTCGATTCGCTCGCGCTGCGCCCCGACGATTCGCCCATCGATATCACGAACACCACGCCCCAGTCGCAGATCGACGCGATGCAGCGGCTGTCCGATCGCCAGAACGCCAGCGGCGAGGCCGGCAACAGCCGTGTCGAGGGGTTCGAGGCGTCGATCCACAAGATCAAGGAACAGGTGCTCCCGCGCCTGCTGGAGCGCGTCGATCCCGAAGCCGCCGCGACGCTGGGCAAGGACGAGCTGGCGGAGGAATTCCGCCCGATCATCGGCGAAGTGCTGGCCGAGCTGAAGCTGACGCTCAACCGCCGCGAACAGTTCGCGCTGGAAAAGGTGCTGGTCGACGAGCTGCTCGGGCTGGGACCGCTCGAGGAACTGCTCGCCGACCCCGACATCAGCGACATCATGGTCAACGGCCCCGAACAGACGTTCGTGGAGCGCAAGGGCAAGCTGGAACTGGCGCAGATCGCCTTCCGCGACGAGGAGCATCTGTTCCAGATCGCGCAGCGCATCTGCAACTCGGTCGGCCGCCGCGTCGACCAGACTACCCCGCTGGCCGACGCGCGCCTGAAGGACGGCAGCCGCGTCAACGTCATCGTGCCGCCGCTCAGCCTGCGCGGCACCGCCATCTCGATCCGTAAATTCTCCGCCAAGCCGATCACGCTCGACATGATGGCCGGGTTCGGCAGCATGTCGACCAAGATGGCCACCGCGCTGAAGATCGCGGGCGCGTGCCGCTTCAACGTCGTCATCTCGGGCGGCACCGGCTCGGGCAAGACGACGATGCTCAACGCGCTGTCGAAGATGATCGACCCGGGCGAGCGCGTGCTGACGATCGAGGATGCCGCCGAGCTTCGCCTGCAGCAGCCGCACTGGCTGCCGCTCGAAACCCGCCCCGCCAATCTGGAAGGTCAGGGCGAGATCTCGATCCGCGATCTCGTCAAGAACGCGCTGCGTATGCGCCCGGACCGCATCATCCTGGGCGAAATCCGTGGCTCCGAATGTTTCGACATGCTCGCCGCGATGAACACCGGCCACGACGGGTCGATGTGTACGCTCCACTCCAACTCCCCGCGCGAGGCGCTGGCGCGTATGGAGAACATGGTGATGATGTCGGACATCAAGGTGCCCAAGGAGGCGATCAGCCGCCAGATCGCCGATTCGGTCGACATGATCATCCAGGTGAAGCGCCTGCGCGACGGCAGCCGCCGCGTCACCAACATCACCGAGGTGATCGGCATGGAAGGCCCGGTGATCGTCACGCAGGAGCTGTTCAAGTTCGAATATCTGGACGAAAGCGCCGACGGGAAGATCATCGGCGAATATCGCTCGATGGGGCTGCGCCCGTACACGATCGACAAGGCCAAGCAGTTCGGCTTCGACCAGGCGTATCTGGAAGCCTGCCTGTAATCGCCTGATCCGGGCGCCAGGCTGCGCCACCTCCCCCGTCATGCCGGGCTTGTCCCGGCATCCACCGCGCCGCACATGCACAAGCGGCGGATGGTGCGGAACGGTGGATGCCGGAACGGGTCCGGCATGACGAACAGGACGTTCGGCCCGGGGTGTCGGTCATCGCGCACGATACGTCTGGCGATCGCCCCGCCCCGAAAACACGCACCCGCACGGCAACGGTTCAACCCGCCCGGGAAACGCTCTAGGACATTCGCGTGCCCGCCATCCTCCTGCCGCTGCTCCTCGCCGCCGCCGCCACCTCGCTTGCCACCGCCCCGTCGCGCGCGCCGGTCGATACGCTCGCGCCCAATGAGGAATCGCACTGGGTGCCGTTCGACCTGACGGCGGGCAACCAGATCCGCTTCACGATGACGCTGGGCGGGCGGCGCGTCACCGCGATCCTCGACACCGGGGTCAGCATGTCGGTGCTGTCGCGCGCCTATGCCACCGCCAACGATCTGCGCGTGACCGAGGAAGGGCGCGCCGACGTCATCGGCGGCACGCTGACGGTGGGCAAGACGCCGATCACGACGCTGACGCTGGGCGGGCTGACGCGGCGCGGCGGCGCACTGCTGATCGCGGACCTGCCCGCGGCGGCGACCGGCGGCGGGCATGACGGCGCGGCGGCGGTCGACCTGCTGGTCGGGCGCGACCTGACCGCACCCTATGCGCTCGACATCGACTATCAGGCGCGCCGGTTCCGGCTGCTGAAGAGCGGGCGGATGCCGTTCGCCGCGCCGTCGGCGCCGCTGTCGATCGCGCCCGACCGGCAATTGTACGTCACCACCGCCGCACTGGCGGGTCGCCCGCTACGCCCGATGGTGGTCGATACCGGCGACGGCGCGGCGGTGACCGTCGCGGCCCCCGCCTGGGCGGCAGCGGGCGGCCCGCCGGGGGCGACCACCACGATCTCCTACGGCCTCGCCGGCCCGGTGGTCAGCGACGTCGCGATCGTGCCCGTGCTGGCGATCGGGCAGGTCGCCGCACGCGACGTGGAGGTGCGGATCGAGGGCGCGGGCGGCTTTTCGGAGACGATCGGCACCGCCGGGCGGATCGGCTCGGGCTTCCTGCAACGCTATCGCGTGCTGCTCGATCCCGGCGCGGGGCACATGCTGCTGCGCGCCGAAAGCGCCGCGCGCACCCCCGACCGGTCGACCAGCGGGCTGCTGCTGGGGCTGGCGGGCAACCGGCTGAAGGTGCTCCACGTCATGCGCGGCGGCCCGGCGGCCGCGGCGGGCTGGCGTGAGGGCGACACGATCTGCGCGGTGGACGGCATTGCGGTCACCCCCGGCTATATCGGCACCCCGATGGCGCGCTGGCCGACCGGCACGCCCGGCCGCGCGGTGCAACTGGCGATGTGCGATGGCACGAAGCGCACCCTGACGCTGCGCCGCTTTTACTAGGACGCCGCGTCACGCGCCCGCCTGTACCGCCTCCCGCCACATCAACTCGATCAGCGCGGCCGCCGGCATCGCGCGGTGAAGCGGCGCGCCCTGACCGGCCCATTGCGCGCCGAAGCCGCCCTCGCCGGCCGCCTTCGCCGCGGCGTTCAGCGCCTTGCCCGCGTCATAGGCGATCGGATAATCGGGCGTCGCCGCCGACACCGTCTCGCCCCACCGGGTGAACAGATTGGGCAGGCAGCGCGCCGGCCGGCCCGAAATGGCGAGCGTCATGACCGTATGGTTCGCGCCCTCCCCGGCAAGCGCCGCGCGATAGGCCGCGTCGGCGCTGCTTTCGGGACAGGCGATGAACGCGGTGCCCAGCTGCGCCGCCGCCGCGCCCAGCGCCAGCACCGCCCGGATTCCGGCGCCGTCCATGATGCCGCCGGCGGCGACCACCGGCACGTCCGTTTCCCTGACCAGCAGCCTGGTGAGCGCGAGCGTGCCGAGCCGGTCGTCCGCCGCCGCCGGATCGAACATGCCGCGATGGCCGCCCGCTTCCCACCCCTGTGCGACGACGACGTCGATGCCCGCCGCCACGATCGCCCGCGCCTCGGCAAGGCTGGTCGCGGAGGCGAACAGGACGCAGCCCGCGCGCTTCAGCGCCGTAATCCGGCCGGGCTTCGGGATGCCGAAATGGAAGCTGACCACCGGCGGCGCCTCGTCGACCAGCATCGCCAGCATGTCGTCGTCATCGTCGAAACTGGTGTAGAT
>NZ_LSJO01000649.1:0-1273 GCF_001556735.1 Sphingomonas sp. CCH9-F2
CGCGATCGACCGTCACCCCCTGCGATTTATGGATGGTGGCGGCATAGCCATGATCAACATGGGCATAGTCCTTGGTGTCGAACGCGACCCCGCGCCCGTCATCTAGGCGCACCGCCATGCCTTCGGGCGATACCCGCTCGATCGTGGCAAGCGTACCGTTCTTGACACCCATGCCGCGTTCGTTGCGCAGGAACATGATGCGGTCGCCGGTCGCGAACTGCCGCTCGCCGCGGTCCGCCTTCACCGTCACGTCGTCGCCAAGATCACCGGATGCCCGCAACCGGTCGCGCGCCTCACCATTGAGGCTCTGCACCTCGGCGTTGGTGTGGGTGAGAATGATCCGGCTCTTGCCCGGCTCGGCCTGGCGCGCGCGATCCCAACCGTCCACCAGCTCGCCCCGCGCCTGCTCACGCGTGTCGGCCGCGTGGACCATGCCCTTGCCGTCATAGGCGTGGATCGCCTCGCCCGTGCGTCCGGTCGCCAAGGCGCGTGTGGCGTCGCGCTGCCAGCCCTCGCGCTGCCGGCGTATCTCGGTGATCTCGGCCGCGCCGTGGCGCTCGGTGATGCTGCGGAACGCCGCGCCGGCCTCGATCGCCTGCAACTGCTCGGGGTCGCCGACCATCACGACCTTGGCCCCGGCGTCGCGTGCCTGGCTCAACACGCGCTCCATCTGGCGCGAGCCGATCATGCCGGCCTCGTCCACCACCAGCACGTCCTTGGGACCTAGCTGCTCGCGCCCCTGCCCCCATGAGTGCTCAAGGCTGGCAATGGTCCGCGATGCGATACCCGACCCGCCCTCAAGGTTCTCGGCCGCGATGCCCGACAACGCCGCACCGCGAACCGTGTAGCCCTGGCCCTCCCACGCCTCACGCGCGACGCCAAGCATCGCCGATTTGCCCGAACCGGCATAGCCGACGACGAACGCCAGCCCCGCATCGCCGGTGACATGATCGAAGGCGTCGCGCTGCTCATCCGACAGGACAAGTCCACGCCCCTCGGCCGCGCCGATCGCGGCGTCACGGGTAGCCTCGCCAACGCCATGCCCGGCGCGGCTCGCCAGCTTGTCGCCGGCACGCTCAAGCCGGTTCTCCACCGCGATCATGTCGCGGGACGTGAACCGCTCCTGGTCGCGCCCGTCCTTCCCCAATGCGACCAGCTCGGGCGATCCCCGAACTGCTCCCATCACCTGGTCGAACTGCTCCTTGCCGTCGCTATGCCGGAACGCGAACGTCGCAAGATCGCGGGTGGTGAACGTCGCCTGCTGCCGCGTGAT
>NZ_LSJO01000065.1:0-1316 GCF_001556735.1 Sphingomonas sp. CCH9-F2
CCGACGGTAGCGGCGGGCAGCGACCGCGCCGGGCGGCGATATCAGTCGCCCGCGCCCGGCTCCGCCGAGAAATATTTGTCGTACTTGCCCTCTTCGCCCTTGTGCTCATCGGCGTCGGCGGGGGTCTGGTCGGCCTTGCGCGTGACATTGGGCCACTGCGCGGAGAAGGTGTTGTTCAGCTCCAGCCATTGTTCCAGCCCGCTTTCGGTATCGGGCAGGATCGCCTCGGCAGGACATTCCGGCTCGCACACGCCGCAGTCGATGCACTCGGACGGGTTGATGACGAGCATGTTCTCGCCCTCGTAGAAACAGTCGACCGGACACACTTCGACGCAGTCCATATATTTGCAGCGGATGCAGGCGTCGGTGACGACGTAGGTCATGGATCGGGTTCCTCTGTTCCGGCGCACGCTTTTGCGAAGCCTGACGCCTGCGTCAACGCCCCACCGCCATGATGCGGCACGTTTGCGGGCGGATCGGTCACCAGATCCTGGTAACAGGCCTGCGCCTCCGGAGCTGGGCCGCGCCGGTGCGGCAGCGCCTCGACACGCAGCACGCGCACCCGCCCGGCGTGGACGAAGGTCAGGATATTGCCGATGCGGACCGGCGCGTGCGCGCGGTCGATCGCGCGACCGTCGATGCGCAGATGGCCGGCGCAGGCCATGTCCTGCGCCGCATCGCGCGAGCGCGCCAGCCGCGCGAACCACAGGATGCGGTCGAGCCGCATCGCCGCCGCGCTCACGCCACGGGACTCACGATCGTCCCCAGTCCGCCAGCGCGGCAAAGGCATTGTCCCGGGCCGGACGCACCGACGGCGCGGGCGCGCGTCCCCGGCCGCGCCAGACGTAGCGCGTCACCCCTTCGCTGTCGGGGGCGGGACGGAACCCCAGTTCCGCCATCAACCGCGCGATCGTCCCCGGCTCCAGCCCGATCGACACCGCCAGCGCCGGATCGAGAACGAAGGGCGCGCGCGGCGATGCGGCGTCGCGCGCATCGTGCACCGCGCGCGCGATCCGTTCGACCATGTCGATGCGCACCGCCTGCGCCGCGATCGGGCGATAGCCCATCGCCGGCACCGCGCCGGGCGCGCCGCGCGGGAATATCGTCGCGCCCTGCGCCGGCGCCATCGTCCGGGGGGCACCGGCGGCCTGCAACAGCGCGCGGCGCCACGGCTGCGCGGCGGGCTTGAGCAGCCGCGGGTCGAACAGGTCGAGCGCGCCGATCGTCACCCCCTGCCGCCGCAACCAGCGGCGCTGGTCGGGCGTCAGCGCGTCGACCGACGAACGCAGCGGCAATCGCTCGGCAAAGCCGCCGCC
>NZ_LSJO01000650.1:0-10872 GCF_001556735.1 Sphingomonas sp. CCH9-F2
GATGTCGCGGTCGAGCGCGCATCGGTTGCGCATCCGGCTGGCGGGCACGCCGTTCGTCGGCATGTGGGATCACATCCTCGCCGATCATCGCCGCCGGCTTGGCGATCCGTTCGTCCCCGCGCCGACCGCGCCGCCCGCCCGCCCGTGATGTGCGTGTCGCGTCACCGTCGCCCGGATGGCGCGGTCGTGGTGCGTGCCGGTCGCGCGAGCGTCGCCCCGGTGTCGCGTCGCGGGCGCGTCGCCGTCGCGCCAGCGGCGCGTCCGTCCGCAAACCGCGCCAGCGACGCAACGTTCGCAACATTCGCCGGCGCGCGCGCCCGCGCTCACACCGTCGCGGGCAGCGCCCAGTCGATCGTGCCCCGGCCGTGCTCCGCCAGGAACGCATTGGCGCGGCTGAAATGCCGCGACCCGAACCAGCCCTTGTACGCCGACAAGGGCGAGGGGTGCGGCGCGGTGAGGACCAGATGGTGGCCGCCGCGGCGAAGGTCCGTCACGAACGCGGCCTTCTTCTGCGCATGGCTGCCCCACAGCAGGAAGACGACCGGCTCTTCCTTCGCCGCGACCAGCCGGATCACCGCGTCGGTGAACCCCTCCCACCCGCGGTCGCGGTGCGAGGCGGCCTGCCCTTCCTCGACGGTCAGCACGGTGTTGAGCAGCAGCACCCCCTGCCGCGCCCAATGTTCCAGGAAACCGTGCGCGGGCGGCGTGACGCCGCAATCGTCGGCCAGTTCCTTGTAGATGTTGATGAGGCTGGGCGGCGGCTTCACCCCCGGCCGCACGGAGAAGCACAGGCCGTGCGCCTGTCCCGCGCCATGATAGGGGTCCTGCCCCAGGATGACGACGCGCACGTCGGGCAGCGCGGTCAGTTCCAGCGCGCGGAACCAGTCCGCCGAATGCGGGAAGATGCGCTTGCCCGCCGCCTTCTCCTCGCGAAGGAAATCGCGCAGCGCCGCCATTCCCGCGCCCGCCAGCACCGGGCGCAGCGGCTCCAGCCATGTCGTGTCGATGCGCGGATCGGCCATGGCCCGCCTCCTATCGCGGCGGCGCGGGCGCGTCCATGCGGGGCCGGCGGGCGGCGCCTAGTCGGGGATGCCGCTCGCCGAATCGGCGCCGGTGGCACGGCCGCCGTCCTTCTTCGGGTAATCCTCGGGCGCAACCGTCGACTGGTTCTTCACCGCCTGTTCGTCGCCCGCGTCGCGGATGGTGCCGTCGTCGCGCACGTCGCCGCCGGGCTTGTTGGGTTGCCGTTCCATCGTCCGTCTCCTTCGCCGCACCAACGGGTGGCGACGGCGGACGGATCCGGCGCCCCGGCCGCGTCAGCCCTCGGTACGCCGCTCGATCAGCCACGGGCGCGGGCGGCCGGTCGGCCTGGGCGTGCCGTCCAGCCGGATGACGCGGTCGACGCGGACGGGCTTGAGCATCAGCGTGCCCTTCATCCCGCCGCCGGTCTTCTCCGCCAGGATGCGGCGCACGGTCGCCTGTCCGGCGACGACGCGCCCGAACGCGGCATAGCCGGGGTTGGCGGGGGACCAGTCCATCGACGGCATCGCGCCGACGGTGATGAAGAAATTGCCGTTGGCCGATCCCGGTGGCCCCTTGCGCGCCATGGAGATGGTCATGTCGAGGTGGCGGATACCGGTCTTCTTTGTCGATTCATGCGGAATCATGTCCAGGAAACGGCGCGCATCGGTGCGGATGCCGGACTGGATGAAGCCATATTGCGGCGCGCGGCGGTTGCGCGCGGTGCGGTAGAAACTGACCCCGTCGAACCGCCCGTCGTCGACATAGCGCAGGAAATTGGCGGTGGTGATCGGCGCGCGCCGCTGGTTCAGCGCCAGCACGATCGGCCCGTCGGCGGTTTCCATCCGTACCCGCACCCAGCCGGGTGTCGCCCGGTCGGCGCGCTGCGCCGTCGCCGGCATGGCGGCGAGGAGGGGGATCAGCAAAAGGGAGAGGAAACGCATGTCCGCCCTATCCGGCGCGTCACGGTCCCGCGCAACCCTTCACACGCCCAGCCATTCCAGCGGCGCGGCCAGCGGATCGGCGGCATAGTCGACCTGCACCACCCGCCGCCGCGCGCCGGTCGCCGCGGCGGAGGCGTGCAGGATCGGGGTGGCATAGGCCCAGATGTCGCCCGCGCTCGCCCGGCACGTCCGGCACCCGTGCCGCGCCACCACATCGGCGATCGCCGGCTCCGCGATCCGCCCCAGCCGGTGCGATCCCGGCGCGATCAGCAGCGGCGCATTGTCGTCCGGCATATCGTCCAGATGGATGCGCAGCGTCACCATCGCCTCGATCACCGCAAAGGGTGGCTCGACATGCAATATCCCCTGCTTGCGCGTCCACGGCCCGTAACCGGGGACGTCATGCCGCGCGCTCACTGCGACGGTACGATCCTGGTGCCACGCCAGCGACCAGTTCGCGGCGGGCGACTTGTCGAACAGCAAGGCGCGGACCGGTCGCGCCCGCTCGCCCATATAATGCGTCGCCACGCCATGGATCACGCCCGCGGACAGCACCGCGGTCAGGTCCGGCACGCCGTGCAACCGCACCCCCGCCCGCCCCTGCGGCTGCGCTGCCGCGATGGCGAGCAGCGCGCCGAGCACGCCGTCTGCCGCGCCGGCATGATGCACCGCCCCCACCGACGAAAAGAGGGCGGTCGCCCGGTCGGCGCCGCCCTCCTTCGCGTCGGTCATGGAGCGGTCGCCCCGCGCCGTTCGTTACAGCTTCTCGGTCAGTTCCGGTACGATCTTGAACAGATCGCCGACCAGGCCGATGTCAGCCACCTGGAAGATTGGTGCGTCCTCGTCCTTGTTGATCGCGATGATCGTCTTGCTGTCCTTCATCCCCGCCAGATGCTGGATCGCGCCCGAGATGCCGACCGCGACATAGACTTCCGGGGCGACGATCTTGCCGGTCTGGCCGACCTGGTAGTCGTTGGGGACGTACCCTGCGTCCACCGCCGCGCGGCTGGCGCCGACGCCAGCGCCCAGCTTGTCGGCCAGCGGCTCGATCACCTCGGTGAACTTCTCCGCCGAACCCAGCGCGCGGCCGCCCGACACGATGATCTTCGCGCTGGTCAGTTCCGGCCGGGTCAGCTCGGCGATCTCCTGCCCCTCGAACGTCGACAGGCCGGCCTCGCCGGTCGTCGCGACCGCTTCGACGCTGCCCGATCCGCCTTCGGCCGCAGCCTTGTCGAAGGCGGTGCCGCGCACGGTGATGACCTTCTTGGCATCCGACGTCTGCACGGTGGCGATGGCATTGCCGGCGTAGATCGGGCGAGTGAACGTGTCCTCGCCCTCCACCGACAGGATGTCGCTGATCTGCATGACGTCGAGCAGCGCGGCGACGCGCGGCGCGATTGCCTTGCCCGAGGTGGTGGCCGGGGCGACGAAAGCGTCGTGACCGTCCATCAGCTGCTTGACCAGCGGCGCGACATTCTCGGCCAGCTGATGGGCATAAGCGGCATCGTCCGCGACATGCACCTTGCCGACGCCGGCGATCTTCGCCGCCGCCTCGGCGACGCCGCCAACACCCTGGCCGGCGACGAGCAGGTGCACTTCCCCCAGCTTCGACGCGGCGGTGACCGCCGACAGCGTGGCGTCCTTGACGGCATTGCCGTCGTGTTCGACCCAAACGAGAGTCTTCATGTCTCTATCCTC
Organism: Sphingomonas sp. CCH9-F2; assembly: GCF_001556735.1. Lineage (NCBI taxonomy): Bacteria > Pseudomonadati > Pseudomonadota > Alphaproteobacteria > Sphingomonadales > Sphingomonadaceae > Sphingomonas > Sphingomonas sp. CCH9-F2. The sequence goes on from NZ_LSJO01000650.1 coordinate 3,663, forward strand.
TCTGCCCGGCGCTTACTTGGCGATGCCCATCGACTTGAGCTTGTTCACCAGCTCGTCGACATCGGCGACCTTGATCCCGGCCTGGCGCTTGGCCGGTTCGGTGACCTTCAGCGTCTTGATCCGCGGCGTAACGTCGACGCCGTAATCGGCGGCGGTCTTCTGCGCGAGCGGCTTCGACTTGGCCTTCATGATGTTCGGCAGGCTGGCGTAGCGCGGCTCGTTGAGCCGCAGGTCGGTCGTGACGATCGCCGGCAGCTTGTAGCTGTCGGTCTCCAGCCCGCCGTCGACCTCGCGGGTCACCCTGGCGGCATCGGCGGTCAGTTCGATCTTCGATGCGAAGGTCGCCTGACCCCAGCCGAGCAGCCCGGCCAGCATCTGGCCGGTCTGGTTGTTGTCGTCATCGATCGCCTGCTTGCCCAGGATGACGAGCGAGGGCTGTTCCTCCTCGACGATCTTGGCGAGGATCTTGGCGACGCCCAGCGGCTCGACCTTGTCCTCGGCGATGACCAGGATCGCGCGGTCCGCGCCCATCGCCAGCGCGGTGCGCAGCGTCTCCTGCGCCTTGGCCTCGCCGATCGAGACGGCGACGATCTCGGTCACCGTGCCCTTTTCCTTGAGCCGGATCGCCTCCTCGACGGCGATCTCGTCAAAGGGGTTCATGCTCATCTTCACGTTGGCGAGGTCCACGCCGGACCCATCCGCCTTCACGCGGGGCTTCACGTTATAGTCAAGCACGCGCTTGACCGGCACCAAGACCTTCATCGAGGCTCCTTCCTCATCCTGTCCTTACGCGGTCGCGTTGGCGATCCACATGGCTGTTCAGGCCGTCTTTCGCAAGTGCGGTATGGCGTCGCGCGCGTCGGAGCGCCATTCCGTAGCGTCAGCGGCACGACAAGAAACGGCCCGGACGATCAACGCCCGGGCCGTGCGATTCGCTTCAAAAGTAACGACGCCGGGTCACGCCGCCTTCTGCACCTCGGCGACTATCTTCTTCGCCGCATCGCCCAGATCGTTCGCCGGCACGATGGCGAGGCCCGAGTTGGACAGGATTTCCTTGCCCTGCTCGACGTTGGTGCCCTCCAGACGGACGACCAGCGGCACCGACAGATTCACTTCCTTCGCCGCCGCGACGATGCCCTCGGCGATGATGTCGCACTTCATGATCCCGCCGAAGATGTTGACGAGGATGCCCTTCACCGCCGGATCGGCGAGGATGATCTTGAACGCCGCGGTCACCTTCGCCTTGTCGGCGCCGCCGCCGACGTCGAGGAAGTTGGCCGGGAACATGCCGTTCAGCTTGATGATGTCCATCGTCGCCATCGCCAGACCCGCGCCGTTGACCATGCAGCCGATGTCGCCGTCCAGCTTGATGTACGCCAGGTCGTACTTCGATGCTTCCAGTTCGGCGGGATCTTCCTCGGTTTCGTCGCGCAGTTCCATCAGGTCCTTGTGACGGAACATTGCATTGCCGTCGAAGCCAACCTTGGCGTCGAGCACCATCAGCTTGCCGTCTTCGGTGACAGCGAGCGGGTTGATCTCGATCTGCGACGAATCGGTGCCCAGGAACGCGTCGTACACCTTGCCCGCCAGGCTCTGCGCCTGCTTGGCCAGATCACCCTCGAGGCCCAGCGCATTGGCGACGGCGCGGCCGTGATGCGGCTGGAAGCCGGTGGCGGGATCGACGTCGAACGTGTGGATCTTCTCCGGCGTGTCGTGCGCGACGGTCTCGATATCCATCCCGCCCTCGGTCGACACGACGAAGGCGACGCGGCCGGTGGCGCGATCGACCAGCAGCGCGAGGTAGAATTCCTTGGCGATGTCGACGCCGTCGGTCACGTACAGGCGGTTGACCTGCTTGCCGGCCTCACCCGTCTGGATCGTCACCAGCGTGTTCCCCAGCATCTCGGCCGCGGCGTGGCGCACCTCTTCCTCGGTCTTGGCGAGGCGGACGCCGCCCTTGCTGCCCTCCGGCAGTTCCTTGAACTTGCCCTTGCCGCGGCCACCGGCATGGATCTGCGCCTTGACGACATAGAGCGGTCCGGGAAGCTTCTTCGAGACGTCGACCGCCTCCTCCACGCTCATCGCGGCGTAACCAGCCGGCACGGGGACGCCGAACTTCGCGAGCAATTCCTTGGCCTGGTATTCGTGGATGTTCACGGGCCGATCCTCCAGCAATTGATAGAGTCGAATGCGTTCCCACGGCCTAAAGCACACGGCTTGACGCGAATCCACCTTCATATGTGCAGCTGCGAAGCATTTGCGGTATCGTTTCCTAGGTTGCCAATCTGTTCCCTGGAGCGCACCTAGGGGCGGTGACGCCGCTTCCCTATCCCGCGCTGCACGCCAGCCATTCCGGCATCTGGATGGCGCAGGGCGACGAACCCGTGCGCGCATTGTCGCGGGGCGAGGCGATCCGGCTGGCGGCGGACACGCCGGTGATCCTGCTCAACGCGCCGCTGGTCGGGCAGCGGCTGGGCTATGCCGATCTGTCGGGGCTGGACGTGCTGGAGCTGTTCGCCTTCCTCCATCCTGCACGTTTCATGGTACCGACGCCCAAGGGCGTGGCGCAGGCGACCGGGCTCACGCCGCCGGGGTCGGATGCCGATGTCGCGCCCTTCCTGCTGGAGGCGGCCGTGCGGATGCTGGCCGTCACCGATACCGACTGGCCGGAGCGGGAGGGCGCATGGACCGCCGCGCAATCGCTGACGCGCGCGCGCTGGGCGTGGGCGCCGGTGGTGACGCCGCGCCTGCGCAAGCCGGCGCAGAATGAACGCTGGCTGTTCACGCGCCTGCCCGAATGGAGCGAGGCCGCGCCGCGCCGCGCCCCGCGCACCGTGACGCTGGACGATCGCCAGGTTGCCGAGCGGGTGACGACGCTGACCGGCGCCGGGGCGGAGGCACGCGGTGGCCAGCGCGCCTATGCCGCCGCCGCCGCGGGCGCCTTCGCCCCGCGCGTCGCGCGCGAGGTGCCGAACCTGGTGCTGGCGGAGGCGGGAACGGGGATCGGCAAGACGCTCGGCTATCTCGCGCCGGCGTCGCTGTGGGCCGAACAGGCGGGCGGGGCGGTGTGGATCTCCACCTACACCAAGGCGCTGCAACGCCAGCTGGGGCATGAGACGACGCGCCTCCACCCCAATCGCGCCATCCGCAAGGCCAAGGTAGTGACGCGCAAGGGACGCGAGAATTACCTGTGCCTGCTCAACCTGGAGGATGCGTTGCAGGGCGGGTTCGCGGGACGCGCCGCGATCCTGGCGCATCTGGTCGCGCGCTGGGCCGCCTATACCGACGACGGCGACATGGTGGGCGGCGACCTGCCGGGGTGGCTGACCACGCTGTTCCGCCGCAACGGCTCCGCCGCGCTGACCGACCGACGCGGGGAATGCATCTATGCCGGCTGCCCGCATTATCGGAAATGCTTCATCGAACGCGCCGCGCGCGCCTCGGCGGAGGCGGACCTGGTGATCGCCAACCATGCGCTGGTGATGGTCAACGCCGCGCGCGGGCGCGAACTGGCGACGCACCCGACCCGCTACGTCTTCGACGAGGGACATCACCTGTTCGATGCCGCCGACGCGATGTTCGGGACGGCGCTGACCGGGCAGGAGACGATTGAGCTGCGCCGCTGGATCGTCGGGCCGGAGGGCGGGTCGCGCGGCCGCCGCCGCGGGCTGCAGGCGCGGCTGTCCGATGTCGCGGGTTATGACGAAGCGGGCGCGCGCGCGATCACCGATATTGTCGCGGCGGCGGGATCGCTGGCGGCGGACGGCTGGCTGGCGCGGATCGCGGAGGGTGCGCCGTTCGGCGCGATCGAGCATCTGCTCGCCGCGGTGCGCGGGCTGGCCTATGCGCGTGCCGAACAGGATGCCGAGGCGGGATACGGGCTGGAGACCGAACTGGCGGCACCCTCCCCCGAACTGATCGAGGCCGCCGCCCCCGCTGCACACGCCCTCGACGCGCTCGTCCGCCCGATGGTCGCGCTGGGCAAAAGGCTGGAGGCGGTGCTGGCCGAGGCGCCCGACTGGATGGACGGCCCGGCGCGCGCGCGGATTGAGGGGGCGATCGCCTCGCTCAGCTGGCGCGCGGAAACGGTGGCGGGGTGGCTGGCGCTGCTGGCGCGCATCGGCGGACCGGCGGACGACCGCTTCGTCGACTGGCTGGCGGTCGACCGGGTCGAAGGGCGCGAGTTCGACATGGGGCTCCACCGCCGCTGGGTCGATCCGACCATCCCCTTCGTCGAGACCGTTCTGAAGCCCGCGCATGGCGCGCTCGTCACCTCGGCGACGCTGACCGGCGGGGGCGACTGGTCGATCGCGGAGGCGCGGGTCGGCGCTCCGCATCTGGCGCGCGCGCCCGAACGCTTCGCCGCCCCCAGTCCGTTCGATTACGCCACCCAGGCCGAGGTGCTGATCGTCACCGACGTGAAGCGCGGCGACGTGCCGGGACTGGCCAACGCCTATGCCCGGCTGATCGAGGCGAGCGCGGGCGGTGCGCTTGGGCTGTTCACCGCGATCCGCCGGCTGCGCGCGGTCCATGCGCGGATCGCCGACCGGCTGTCGCGCGCGGGGCTGCCGCTTCACGCCCAGCACGTCGACCCGGTCGATACGGGCACGCTGGTCGATATCTTCCGCGACGATCCGCATTCCAGTCTGCTCGGCACCGATGCGCTGCGCGACGGGGTGGACGTGCCGGGGGACTCGCTGCGGCTGGTGGTGATGGAGGGCGTTCCCTGGCCCAAGCCGACGGTGCTGCACGCCGCGCGACGGATGGCCGACGCGGGGCCCGGCGGGGGTGGGGGCAACACCTATGACGACCGGATCGTGCGCGCGCGGCTGGCGCAGGCGTTCGGGCGGCTGATCCGGCGCCGCGACGACAACGGGCTGTTCGTGCTGCTGTCCTCGGCGATGCCGTCGCGCCTGCTCGACGCCTTTCCGCCGGGCGTCCCGGTGGCGCGTGTTCCGCTGGACGAGGCGATCGTGCGGGTACGACAGCGGCTTTCCTCGACGCGCGCGATCGGGCATGAGGCGGCGCACGACATCGCCTAACGGAGATCAGGACCGGTGAAGACGCTGACGCTGCTGCGCCACGCCAAATCGGGCTGGGACGATCCGGTGGCGCGCGATTTCGACCGCCCGCTCAACCCGCGCGGGCGCCGCGCGGCCGCGACGATGGGGCGCCACCTGCGCGCGCTGGACATGGCGTTCGACCGGGTGATCGCGTCCCCGGCGGTACGGGTTCAGGAAACGCTGGACGACGTCGGCCAGGGATTCGGGCGGATGGCGCCGGAATGGGACCGGCGGCTGTACCTGGCGTCCGCGGCCAGCCTGCTCGACGTGATCCGCGAATGCCCGGCCGATATCGGCTCGCTGCTGCTGGTCGGGCACAATCCGGGGCTGGAGGATCTGGTGCTGATGCTGGTCCCCGACAAACGCGGCGGTCTGCGCGACAGCGTGGAGGAGAAATATCCGACCGCGACGCTGGCGCAGATGACCTTCGCGGTCGACGACTGGGCAGCGGTGGCGCCCGGCGGCGCAACACTGACGCACTTCATCCGCCCACGCGACGTCGACCCGGAGCTCGGCCCGGAAGCCTGATCCTCAGCGGATCGCCGCCGTACACCGCACCTGCGAATCGGTCGACACGCGCACGGTGCACGCCGCGTTACCCGCGACGTCGACCACGCTGCCCGCCGACGCGCGCACCGTCGCGGTCGACCGCGCGGCGGCGCGGACCTGCGCGGCATCGCCCGCCTGGATGACGAGCCGGTCGGTGGCGAGGCCCGCCGCATCGATCGTGCCGGCATCCGATCCGATCCCGCTCGCCGCCAGCCGCACCTCCGCCGCGCGCCCCGCCAGCGACAGGCTGCCACCGCCGATCAGCGTGGCGACCAATTGGGGCGTGTCGAGCGCGGTGACGGTCAACGCCCCCTTCCCCGTCACCGTCAGCATGACGCGGTCGCCGCGCATCCCCGCCACGCTCACCGGCGCATCGGCGAACAAAGCCACCGACTGGAGCCGCGGCACCGCCACCGTCACCGCGCCGCGCAGCGACGTCGCCGGACGCACGGCATTGCCCGCCAGCCGGATCAGCAGCGTTCCCGCATTGACCGTGACCTCCAGCGCCTCCAGCACGTGCGGATCGTCGGCGGTAGCGCGCACCGCATTGCCCGCGCCGGTGGTGACGGTCACCGCCAGCGGTGCTTCGACCTGCAGCCGTTCGGCGCTGCCCAGATGCCAGCTGCGCTCCGAAGCGGATGCGGGGCTCGCCCCCAGCGCCAGCCCCAGCCCCAGCATCGCCCCGGCGATCAACCGCATCGTCCGCCCGATCATCGTCGCCCCCAATGTTGTCAATGTTGAGTCGATCGCAGGGGTTGCGCAAACGAAAAGGGGCGACCCGTCCGGACCGCCCCCTTTCGTCGCCGGAAGGATGCCGGGTCAGGCCGGCACCTTGTCCTTGTTGTAGATCGCCGCGGCGGTGCGCAGGATCTCCAGGATCTTTTCCTGCGCCGCCGGCTCGTCGATCTGCTCCATAGCAGCCAGCTCGCGCGCCAGGCGGCTGCAGGCACCCTCGAAGATCTGCCGCTCGGAATAGCTCTGCTCGGGCTGGTCGTCGGCGCGGAACAGGTCGCGGACCACCTCGGCGATCGACGCCAGGTCGCCCGAGTTGATCTTCGCTTCATATTCCTGCGCGCGGCGGGACCACATGGTACGCTTCACCTTGGGCTTGCCCTTCAGCGTTTCCATCGCCTCGCGCATCGTCTTGTCCGACGACAGCTTGCGCATCCCGACCGATTCGGCCTTGTTGGTGGGAACGCGCAGCGTCATGCGCTCCTTCTCGAACCGCAGCACGTACAGCTCCAGCTGCATGCCCGCGATTTCCTGTTTCTGCAGCTCGATCACACGGCCGACACCGTGCTTGGGATAGACGACATAGTCACCGACATCGAAATGCAGAGCCTTGGCAGCCATAGGTGGCCTTTCCGGTGTTGTTGCCCGGGACGCGGTCGCCGCGACAAGGACCGTCGCGGGAGGGCGTCGTCAGGGACAGATAGGTTGGACGTCTCCATCGGGCGCGGGAAATGACAAAGCGCCCGTGCCGGACGTATGTAGCACCGCCGCAATAAAATTTCCAGCGCCTTTGGGACAGCACGGCTGACGCGCGGGAACCTTTCCGGTTCCGCGACGGGACGGTGCGTCCGACGGTAGCGGCGGGC
>NZ_LSJO01000651.1:0-617 GCF_001556735.1 Sphingomonas sp. CCH9-F2
CGCGGCGGTCGGCGCCGCCCCGCGCGAGCGGCTGTGCCGTCAGACCGTCGAGCATCTGTATCCGAAGGTGCGCTGCCGCGCGTTGTTCGGGCGGGAAATCAGCCTGGAGGCGCGGCACGGCGCGTATCTGATGCCGTTCCTCGATCATCAGGTAGTGGCAGAGGCGATGACGCTGCCCGTGGCAATCAAGCAGGCCGGCCGGTTCGAGGCCGCTCTGCTCGCCGCGATCGATCCGGTGCTGGCGGCCTATCCCTCCGCATACGGCCATGATTTCGCCGGCCCGCCGTCAACGCGCCACCGGTTCCAGGAATGGTCGTCGCGCATCCGCCCGGCGTGGCTGCGCCAGCGCAGCTATGCGATCCAGCGGCGGATGGGGACGATGGCGGACGAACATGGCGGGCTGCTGTCGCCCGACTATCTCGGCCGGGTCATCGACCTCGATTACCCCGCGATGCGGCGCTTCTTCCACATGGAGGCGATCACCGACAGCGGGCTGCTGCGCCGCATCGCCTGCCTGGAATATCTGGCGCAGCGGCTGGGATCGCGGCTGCGCTGACCTTCACCAGCGGCGGGCGGTGGTGGTGATCCCCGCGCCCAGCGCATTGCCGCGGATCACC
>NZ_LSJO01000652.1:0-612 GCF_001556735.1 Sphingomonas sp. CCH9-F2
CCCTAATCACGTCATCGCGCTCGAAGCGCTGTGACCCCCTGGGTTTCACCAACCCCCGTCTGACCGGTTCGTCATCACTACTGAGCTGCTCCAACGCATCCCATCACATCACGCGATTATCGTGTGACGGAGATCTCCTTATGCGGCGGGAGCGTACACCTCCTTCCGCGTCATCACGGCCCAAGCAATCCGTGCTGTTTTGTTGGCGAGCGCCACTGTCGCGATCTTGGTTGGCTTGCGCTCAAGCAGGCCCGCCATCCAGGGTTGGCGAGCCGGACTCTTACGCGTCATTCGCATAACAGCAGTCGAACCGACGACCAGAAGCCGGCGAAGATAGCCATCGCCCTGCTTGGTTATTCCCCCGAGCCGCTCTTTGCCGCCCGAGCTGTTCGCACGAGGTGTGAGCCCAAGCCAGGCGGCGAACTGACGGCCTGATCGGAACAGAGATGCGTCCGGCACCGCAGCCGCGATAGCCGACGCTGTAATCGGGCCGATCCCCGGGATCGTAGCCAGCCTGCGGCTCGTCTCGTCGTTACGGTGCCAATCGAGGATTTGCGCCTCAAGCCGCTCGATCTCGCTCGCTAGTGCCCTCAACTGAGCGGCAATGCCATG
>NZ_LSJO01000653.1:0-589 GCF_001556735.1 Sphingomonas sp. CCH9-F2
CTTGCCGGTCGACAGCCGCTGCATCGCGGTCGTCAGGTCCTTGCTGGCGAGCGCGGATGCGTTGCTGGCGCGCAGCGCCGAGGTGTTCGAACTGATTACGGTCATGGGATGGTCTCCTGCGTCGCCTAACCCCGCCAGCCCCCTCGGAAGGCAGGTGATCCGCGCCGTCTGACCAGCAAAACGGCAGGGTTTTGCCGGTCTTTAGGAAAATTCTTGCCGGCCCCCTGCCGGGGCTTGCCGGTTGCCGGCCGATCGGGGCACCTCGCGCGCGCGCGATGCGCCCCCGCGCGAGGGCACGCGACGCACCGGTACGCGCGCCCGGAAAAAATCTGCCGCCGGACGGCAAATGATACCCGGCGTTAACCATTTCGGTCGCATTCCAACCCTCGTCAGATTGAGGGATTCGAAGATCATGCGATCGATCATGCCGTCGGCCACCGTGGAGCGGGAGCATCTCACGCTCGTCTCCTCGCTGCGGGCGCAGGGCTTTTCGGTGGAAGCGCCGGGCACGCGCGCGCCGGCCGCCACGACCTTCCTGGTCGCGGACGGCGAAGCGATGGCCGCCCCGGCGCGCACGCTGATCGTCGGC
>NZ_LSJO01000654.1:0-6801 GCF_001556735.1 Sphingomonas sp. CCH9-F2
GTTCGGCGGGGCGGTCGGGCTCAAGTCGAAGACACTCGAAAGCCAGGTGCTGATGACGCTGGTCGACGTGAACACCGGCATCCAGGAAGCGGTCGCCAGCGGGTCGGCGCGCAAGAAGGATATCGGCGTCGTGGGCGGTGGGCTGTTGCTCGGCCTTGGCGTGGGTGCGCTCGGTGGAAGCTACGCCTCGACCGACATCGGCAAGATCACCACGCTGGCGACGCTCGATGCGTTCCGCAAGCTGATCGAGGATGCACGGCCACGGCTCGAGGCGAGGCTGGTGCCGGCCAAGCCGCCCGCAATGGTGCCTCCCGCCTCCGCGCCGCTACCGGCGCAGGCGGTTCAACCGCTGCCGCAGCCAAATCCGGGAACGCCGAAACGATGATCCGCAAGAAATCGACCCGCGCGGCCGAGATCGCATTTGCCGACGAAGTGATGGCGTCCGACGAGTTCGCGGCTCTCCCCGAGCGCGTGCGATCGACGGTGCGGAACCATCGCCAGGGGATGCGGGGCGAGCGCGAGACCGCCTATATGCTCGATCACCAATTCGGGCCTGACAACGACCGCAACCTGCTTATCCACGATCTGCGCCTGCCGGACGGGCAGGGCGGGTTCGCGCAGTTCGATCATATCCTGCTGTCGCGGGCGTCGCGCACCGCCTCGATCTTCGAATCCAAGAACTACTCTGGCCGGATCTCGAAGAACGAGCATGGCGAATGGATGGTCTGGTATCGCTCGCAACGTCAGCCGCAGAACATCCCCAATCCGGTCGAACAGGCCAAACGACAACGCAAGGTGCTGCAGGCGTGGCTGAAGCGAAAAGGGCATGACAGGGCGTTCGCGGAGGTCGGCGTATTCGTGTCCGTTCCGCCCACCGCGATGATCGACCGTTCCAAAATCGGCAGCGACGAGCCGATCTACAAATGCGACAACCTTTACAAAGCCTGGGTGCCGTTCGGCGGGTCATCGCCCCTGGGACGAATGTTTTCGACCGGCGTCACCGCCGCGCAGATGGTCGAGATCGCCGACCAGCTCATCGCCGACCATGTCCAGGAGGGCGATATCTATACCCGCCTCGGCATCGTTCCTGACAGCACGGACGCCGCCGATACGTCTCATACCGGCGACCCGTCTGGGCCGATCAACATGCCCATCGTCCAGGCCGCGTCTGTGCCGGAATTGCCGCCGTACGTCGAGGCAGAGCCTGTCACTGTTCATCCGGCGCAAAGTCCCTCCACATCGGTAGCGGTTGAATGCACCGTTTTGGAGGTATCGCCCCCTGCCAAGGCGGTTCCCGTCAAGGCGGGCGCACCTATCGAGGTATGCGCCGGGATCGTCGAGCGGACACTGCCAGATGGCCGCATCGCATTCAGGGCCGCGCGCGACGATGAGATCGGCAGGGAGGTTCTTTCCGCGTTGTGCAAGGGCAAGGCGATCTGGAACCCGAGATTCTCCAACTGGATCTGCGTGCCCGACGTCGCCGACGTGATCCGGGCTGCACTTCCCGATGCGATCAGGGTCGGCCACGTCGCATGAATATGATCAGCCTGCCCCGGCCCGAATGCCCGTATTGCCATGAGGCGATGCGCCGCTGGCCGCTGGGGCAGCACATGCTGGTCTGCGACACCTGCCGCCGTCCGATCGTGCGCTACCTCGCTGCGCCCTCGCGTCGGATCTTTCGGCTGCGCCCGCTCTACAGCGTCATCAACGCCATCGCGCTGTTCATTCTGGTCGCGACCTTTCTCGCCATCGTGATCGCCCGCGCCGACATCCGGCATATCATGCTGGCCGTCGCGATCCCCATCGCGATGTTCGGCGCGAGCGATATCGGCGATGGCTGGCTGTCCTGGCGTACCTCGCTCGATCGAGGGTGGAACCACCTTCGCAAGGGTCGCAAGGCGCGGCTGATCGGGCTGGCACGCGCAGCGTTCGGCATCGCCGGCTGTGCTGTCGCCATCTTCGGGCTACTTGCCTACGGCGACATGACCACTCCACGAAAACCGCTTGCCCATCAGGCTGGTCGGCCATGATTCCCTTCTGCCTGATCCTGGGCGACAGCACCGCGGTCGGCACGGCGCAGGCATTGGCAGCACAGGGCATACGCTGCGAGGTTCATGCGCGCGTGGGTGCCGGTTCGGCCGAGATCGAGCGGCGGGTGAGGGGCGCTTCGGCCGCCACCGTCGCCCTCATCGCACTCGGGTCGAACGATGCCGCCAGTCCGGCGCTCCCAACCAACCTTCTTGCGCTCAGGCGGCGAACCACCGCCGTCAAGGTGGCCTGGCTTGCCCCCTACGACCTGCGCGCGTCATCCATTGTCACGTCGATCGCGGCACGTTTCGGCGACACCGTCATCCCGCTGCGGGCGCAACCGAGCCGGGATGGCATCCATCCGGTCAGCTATCGCCCCGTCGCCAAGTCGCTGCGGTGGGGGGCGGTCGCCCCCTTCAGAGCCGGCGTAGCGCCGGCGCCGATCGCGCGCGCGACCGTGCTGGTGATGAGCAGCCCACTCGGGTCGTGATCGCCATCTTCATGCCGCGAGCATCGGTCGCCGGAACCGAACGGCTCGACTCAATCCCGCTGGAACAAATCCGGCCCATATGACAGGCTGAACGTCATGGACCATCGCATCACCCACACCTGCGGCCATGAGCAAACCCATTTCATTGCCGGGTTCGCGTCGCAGCAGGAGCGCAAGGCCACCTGGCTGCGCACGACGGTCTGCGGCGCGTGCTACCGCAAGCAGCGCCAGGAAGAGAACGAGCGCGACGCCGCGGCCTCGCAACAAGCCGTTGCCCATCTGTCGCTGGCGCCGCTCAACGGCTCGGAACGACAGGTCAGCTGGGCAACGACCATTCGCGCGAAACGGATCGCCTTGCTGCGCAAGGATCAACCTCTCGATAGCGTCGAAACCGGCGCGGCGCTGCTCGGCATCGCGGACGCCAAATGGTGGATCGACAACCGCGACGCGACCGACGCGCAGTTGCTCGCCTCGGCAGGGGTGGCTCAGGCTCCCGGCTGAACCGGCGTCGTCACCGCATTCTTCAGCGGCGCGGGCTTCTTGCCGTCAGGCAGCGTCCTGCGGAGGTGCTCGTGGACGATCGCAGCCGAGAAGGGCTTCGGGATGAACGTCGCCTTCTCGGGCATGTCACCCGGATTGGGACGGATATTTGTAGGGGCTTGCAATCGTAGCGGTGTCTGCTCGCCAACAGCGCTATTTCCTGCTCACGCTATCTGCCACTGGCGCGTGGCACCGTGCTCGAATTAGCTGCCAATGTGCTCGCCATCATCCGGCGCTGCTCGCAAACGAGGCGTCGCACTCACGTTATCTGCCAACAGCTTCGACCGCCAAGGGGAGGTCGATCAGACGGCCATAGGTTGTCCCGTTTCTCCATCTGCACCGGGCAGTTTCGGGAAAAGCCAATCGGGAACACATTTCGGGAAAATGGCGCCCTCGTTGCCATCGAGCGCGCCTTCCCGCCGTCAGCCGTCCCACGCGACCTTCGTTTTTGGGAAACTGCTTATCGTCCGGGCGGGGGCGGTTCGTCGAACAGCATTTCCAGATCATCGGCCTCAAACCCGCCCTTGGGGCGCTCGACGAGCGTGAAGCGCCATCGCTGCCCGCGCCGTAGCTCAGTGAACCCGGCGCGCTCCGCCGCTCGGACGTGGACAAAGACCTTGGGCTGCTTGTCGTCACGAGAGATGAAGCCCCAGGCCCCACCACGGTCGAGGTATTTGATCGTTCCGGTCGGCATGATGCCTTCCTTTCGGGCCTAGCCCTCCTTGGCGCAGGCGAGGCACATCGTCGTCGCGGGCGCACGATCGAGGCGCTTGGCCTCGATTTCCTCACCACAGCGGACGCACCAGCCATAATCGCCGCTGTCGATCCGCATCAGTGCGGCGTCGATGCGGCTACATTCGGCTTGCCGGTGCCGCTGCGCCGCCAGTGCCATTGCCTGCACCTGCATGGCGTCGATCCGCGACAGGCGGCCGACGCTTTCCTGATCGAGCGTGACCGGGGCGCGCGTTTCCTCGGCCGCCGCATCATCGGCGACGAGCTGATCGCGAAGCGCCAGCAGTTGCCGACGCCGCGCATCAAGGTCCGGCGCGTCCCCGGCTATGTCAGCGTACCAACAGTACCGGGGCGCGAACGGTGCGGATCATCGTTGTCGTCGTGCTGCCGCGATCAGGGTGCGAAGCGGCGAGTGTCCATAGGCACCCATCACCAGCATCGCGCCGGGATGCGCCGCCATATGATCGCCGATCACCGCATCGACCTTGCCGTCACGCAGGACGGTTTCGGAACAGGCGGGCAGCGTTGCTGCCGCTGCGCCGAGCTGGTCGCGGTGTTTGCCATCATCCGGCCCCGCCATGACGAGGTGTACTGGCAAACCACCGAACAGCGGCGAGGTAGCGACATGACGGACAGCGCGGCAGGCGGCGGGGCTGTTGTCGAAGGCGATCACCACCGCGTCAGGTGCCTTGGCTTCGCGTGAGGCGATCAGCACCGGCTTGTCGCTGGCACGCACGACCCGTTCGACCTTGGAGCCGATATGGTCGGTCGCGAACTCGCCCGACGCGCCGCGCTTGCCGATGATGACCAATGCAGCATCGGCTTCACGCTCGACGATCGTCTCCACGATCCCTCCATGCAGGTGCATCGACGCGACCGTGATGCCCTGCTCCTTCAAGCGAGTGCCGCCTGCGTCCAGCAGGATGCGCCCTTCCTCGATGGCAAGACGCCCCGCCGCTTCCTCGATGCGGGTCAGCTCTTCCAGCAGCTCGCTTTTGACACCGAGGCCGATCGCGCCGCTATGATCGTTGCGCGATGCCACGGCATCCTTGCGCTGGACGACGTGCAGCAGCTCGACATCGGCCCCGAGCCGGGTAGCGGCCCAGGCCGCCAGATCGACGACGCTGGTCGCGTAGGTGGATGCGTCGATACAGGCCAATATGCGGTTCATAAGCCCTCTCCTCAGTGGGCGCCGAGCGCTGCTTCGGCGCCGGGCTTGTCATGGACGGCGAAGCGATCGACCATCGTCGCGCTCGCCTGATTGAGGCCGATGACCTCGACATGGGTGCCTTCGCGGCGGAACTTGAGGATCGCCTTGTCGAGGCTCCCCACCGCCGAAATGTCCCAGAAGTGCGCGGCGGTCAGGTCGATGACCACATTGTCCAGCACCTCCTTGAAGTCGAAGGCGTCGGCGAACCGCTCGGACGAGGCGAAGAACACCTGACCCGAGACGCGGTAGGTCCGCGTCCTGCCATCCGCGCTCAGCTCGGATGCCACGTCGAACAGGCGCTTGACCTTGCTGGCGAAGAACAGACCGGACAGGATCACGCCTGCGACCACGCCTTGCGCCAGATCGTGCGTCGAGACGACAACCAGCACCGTCACCAGCATGACAACCGACGACTGCCACGGATGGCTCTTGAGGTTCCTGATCGATCCCCAGGAGAAGGTGCCGATCGACACCATAATCATCACCGCGACCAGCGCCGGCATCGGAATGCGGGCGACCAGCGGCCCCAGTACGACGATCAGGAACAGCAGGAACGCGCCCGACACAAAGGTGGAAAGGCGGGTGGAGCCGCCCGACTTCACGTTGATGACCGACTGCCCGATCATGGCGCAGCCGCCCATCCCGCCGAGGAAGCCGGTCAGAAAATTGGCGATACCCTGCCCCTTCATCTCGCGGCGCTTGTTCGATGGCGTGTCGGTCAGATCATCGACGATCTGCGCGGTCATCATCGATTCCAGCAGGCCAACCGCCGCCATCGTCAGCGAATAGGGGAAAATGATGCGCAGCGTTTCCAGCGTGAACGGCACCTGTGGGATGCCGAACGCTGGCAGCGACGAGGGCAGCTTGCCCATATCGCCCACCGTGTTGACCTTGATGCCGGCATAGATCGAGACGATCGTCAGGATCACGATCGCGACCAGCGGCGACGGGATCGCCTTGGTCAGACGCGGGAACAGGTAGATGATCGCCAGGCCCGCCGCGACCATCGCGTAGGTTTCCCACCCGACGTTCGTTAGCTGGGGAAGCTGCGCGATGAAGATTAGGATCGCGAGCGCGTTGACGAAGCCGGTGATGACCGAGCGTGACACATACTGCATCAGCAGGTCGAGCTTCAGGAAGCCGGCGACGCCCTGGATCAGTCCCATGAGGATGGTGGCGGCAAAGAGGTACTGGACGCCGTGATCGCGGATCAGCGGCAGGACAAGAACCGCAATGGCGGCGGTTGCGGCCGAAATCATGCCGGGGCGTCCGCCCACGAGCGAGATGATGACGGCGATGGAGAAGGAGGCAAACAGCCCGACGCTTGGATCGACGCCGGCAATGATCGAGAAGCCGATGGCCTCCGGGATCAGCGCGAGCGCGACGACGATACCCGCAAGCACGTCGGCGCGCGGGTTCGAGAGCCATTCGCGTCGAAGCGAAGTAGCAAATGTCATGTAGAAACCTGATCGCAATAGCGAGGGGCGCACGCCGTCAGACGCGTTCAATCAACGATACTCGGAAGCGAGGCCCAAATTCGCTAAGGTTATCCCGGGGATAGGCGCCGGGCCGAGCCACCCGAATCAATCCGGGTCCGTCGAAGGCCTCTAGATAGTCACTGATCGGACCATATTGCAACTGCGAACATCAGCAGCCTGCATTCCCATAATACCATCGTTTGAGGGAAAGGGGGTGACCGCCGAGGAGTGGTGATTATGAGCAGCCCCCACCGGGTGGTCCGGGTTGATAGTTAGTGCATTGTCGTCTCCGCCGCCATTGCCGGTCGGAGGTGGAGCGAAGC
>NZ_LSJO01000655.1:0-6510 GCF_001556735.1 Sphingomonas sp. CCH9-F2
CGAATAGAGATCGGGGAGCGATTCGACCTCGACGATCGGCTTGTACGTGCTCACCGACCAATAGGGGCCGAAATCCGAATCGACGACCTTGTGCACCGGCGCCTCGGCGCGAAGCCGGCGGAACGGTTCGTGCCAGGTGTCGTCGCGATAAAGCTCGGGCCGGCTGACGTCGAAAGGGTCGGCGGGCGCGGTCACGTCCTGGGCCAGGGTCGCCATGGTCACTCTCCTCTTTTGGTTGCGAGAAGAAACCTAACTGACACTGGTGTCAATGGGGTTACTGCGCCCTATCCCCGCGCGAACAACCGTCGCCACGCGGGCCTGGCGCTGCCCGACTGCAGCACGCCGCGCCGGAACAGCCGCGCGCCGACGATGATGAAGATCGCGACCCACACCAATTGCCACAGCAGCGCCAGCGCATGCGGCCACAGTCCCGGCAGCGCCGCGGCGCGCCCGGCCATCGCATAGGGGGAGGAGAGCGGGAACAGCTGCGTTCCGATCGCCAGCCAGCCGTCGCGATCGGATGCGCCGGCCGATGCGAGCGCGAACATCGCCACCTGCACGATGGTGACCGGCAGCGACAGCATCTGGATCTCGCGCATCGTCGATGCCTGCGCCCCCACGCCCAGAAAGATCGAGCCGAGCAGCAGATAGGCGGTCGCGAAATAGGCGGCGAACAGCAGCGCGAACGGTCCCGCGCCGACCGCGGGCGACAGCTGGCGCAGCCCCGCGCCCAGATCGCCGGGCAGGAACGCGCCGGCCTGGCTGACCACCGTTCCCCAGAAGGCGACGAACAGCACCGCGACCCCGAACATGCCGAGCAGCTTGCCCAGGAACACGCTTTCCAGCGGGACCGCGGCGGCCAGCACCTCGATCACCTTGTTGTTGCGCTCCTCCGCCATCGTGCCGACGACCTGGCCGGACAGGAACAGCGTCAGGAAGAAGATGCCGAACACCGCGCCGAACGCCGATGCATCGCGCCCGCCGGCGGACGGAGCGGCGGTGGCGACACGCTCCAGCACCGGTTCGGCGAGCGCGGGCGCGCCGGCGCGGCGGACCAGCGCGGCGTCGCGTGCCAGCGCGGCGAGGTAGCGCGCTTCGTCCCGGTCGCCCGCGGCATAGCTCACGACCGGGCGGTCGAGCGCGCCGTGGAGCACCGCCGCGACGCTGATGCCGCCCACCGCGCCGTGCCCGTCCAGCATCGCGCGTGCCTGCGCCGCGGTATCCCCGGTGACCGGATGCGCGACCAGTCGCGGCGGGGCGCGATCATCGTCGCGCAGCGTGCGCTGGCGCGCGTCGGCGGCCATCACCGCGCGCGTGTCGTCGGCGGGCAGCAGCAGCACCAGCCGCTGCTTGGCCGCGGTGCCGCGGGTGGCATTGGCCGCGCCCAGCCCGCCGATCAGGCTGAACGACAGCATGATGATCGGCGCGAACAGGAACAGCAGGAAGATCGGGGTGAAGACCGTCGCGGTGAAATCGCGGCGGGCGATCGTCAGCGTCTGGCGCAGGTGACGGCGAAAGGGGGTCATGCGGCGCGCTCCGTCACGGTTGCGGGGCCGGATGCGGCGGCCGCCTCGCCGACGATGCGCACGAACGCCTCGTGCAGGCCGGGGCGTTCGATGGCGAGGCCGGCGATGCCGTATCCGGCGGCGATCAGCCGCGTCAGCAGCCCCTCGATCCCCTCCGCTGGCAGCTGGAAACGCCAGCTGTCGCCGTCGCGCGTCGCATCGCCGGGCAGCAGGTCGGCCAGCGCGGCATCGGTATGATGGGGAACGTACCGGACCTGCGGCGGCAGCAGCCCGCGCGCCTCGTCGACCGTCCCCTCGAACCGGCGGCGCCCGCCCGCGATCACCGCCAGCCGGTCGCACAGCCGCTGCGCATGGGCCATGACGTGGGTGGAAAACAGGATCGTCGCGCCGCGATCGCGCTCGGCCAGGATCAGCGCCTCCAGCCGTTCCTGGTTGACCGGGTCCAGCCCGGAAAACGGCTCGTCCAGCACGATCAGGTCGGGGCGATGCACGACCGAGCCGAGCAGCTGGACCAGCTGCGCCATGCCCTTCGACAGCTTGCGGATCTTCTCGTCCACCGCATGGCCCAGCCCGGCGGCTTCCAGCATCTCCGCCGCGCGGGCACGGCCGATGGCCCAGTCCAGTCCGCGCAGCGCGCCCATGAACGCGATCGCCTCGCGCGCCTTCATCGCGGGATAGAGGCCGCGTTCCTCCGGCAGATAGCCGACGCGGTCGCCGGCGTCGCGCGGGTGGCGCGCGCCCAGCAGGATGCGTTCGCCCTCATCGGGTTCGATGATGCCCAGCAACATGCGCAGCGTCGTGGTCTTGCCCGCGCCATTGGGGCCCAGCACACCGTAGATCGCACCGCGCGGCACCACTAGGTCGACGCCGTCGACGACCCGCCGATCGCCGAATCGCTTCACCAGGCCGTCGGCGACGACGGCTGACGGATGGGATGACACGTAGCGCCCCTTTTGATTGCCCAGCGCGGGGTGGTAGCGGCGCCGCCGCGCCGCGCCAATCGCTTACTTGCCGCCGGTGCGGCGCGCGATCGCGGCCGCGCAGCTGGCGCGATCGATGCTGCTGCCGTCGCGCTGGCGGGTGTCGACCCAGGTGACGCGCGGCTCCGCGCCCTGTTTGGGGGGATAGAGATAGGCGTCCATGACGCAGATCGCGCTGGTGAACTGCAGCTTGCGCGCGGTGCCTTCGCGCACGTCGGCGTCGGGCTGGCCGAACTGCCGCACCAGCGCGGCGGCATCCTGCCCGACGATATGCGTCAGCCCGGTCTGCGGGATCGGGATCAGCGGTGCGCGCGCGGCCCCGCCCGTGGTGCCGGTGGTGGCGCAGCCGCCCAGCAGCGCCAGCGCGAACGGCAGGATCAGGCGGCAGGCCCGCGGCTGCGGTGTCATCGGTCGGTCCCGTGATAAAGGTGCGTCGCCATCGCGGCGCCGATCACCGGCGCCAGGATGTTGAGCAGCGGAACCACGAACAGGGCGGTGCCCGCAAGCCCCAGCGCGAACCGCCGCCCGGCGGTCGCCGCGCGCCAGCCCCGCATCGCCGCAGCGTCCATGTGCCGAGCGGCGACCATATCGGTCAGATCGCGTCCCAGCAGCCAGGCATTGACGACGAAGAACGCCGCCGCAGTGCCCACCCCGGTAACCAGCAAGGCGACATAGACGGGGGTCATCAGCAGATTCACGCCCACGAACCGCGCCGCCGATCCGGCGCCCATCGCCAGCCCGCGGTGGAACGGCACGGCGCGCGCGCCGGCGAGGCGATCGGGATAATGGCGCCGCTCCACCGCGGCGACGATCGTGTCGGCGAACAGCCCGACGACCAGGATCGCGACCGCGCGGAACAGCAGCCACAACGCCAGCACGGTCACGAGCGTCGCCGCCACGCCCGCCAGCGCGCCGTGCCACGCCACGTTGGCCAGCAGCGCGTCGATCCCCCACCACAGCACCGCGCCTGCGACGATAAAGATCGCCAGCGTGATCGCGAGCGAGGCGAACAGCACGCGGCGCACCGGCGGATCGCCCAATTGCCCGACGGCGAGGAAGAACGCGCGGATCATCGCGCGCCAGCGTTGCGCCGCGCGACGCGGTTGCGCAAGGGCACGCGGCGCTTTACGCGGGCGACCTTGCGCTTTCCCCATCCAGGATCAATTCCTTGACCGAACCCCGCTACGACGTGGTCGCGATCGGCAATGCCATCGTCGACATCCTTGCCCCCGCCACCGATGCCTTCATCGCCGACAACGGCATGACCAAGGGCGCGATGGCGCTGGTCTTCTCCCCCCAGGAAGCCGACGCGCTCTATGCCAAGATGGGGCCGGGGCAGGAAGTGTCGGGCGGTTCGGCGGCGAACACGATCGCGGGCATGGCCGCGCTGGGCGACGCCTGCGCCTTCATCGGGCAGGTCGCCGACGACCAGCTGGGCGAAGTGTTCGCGCACGACATCCGCGCCGCGGGCATCCGCTTCGACACGCCCGCGCGCGCCGGTGCGCCGACGACGGGCCGCTGCCTGATCTTCGTGACGCCCGACGGGCAGCGCACGATGAACACCTTCCTGGGCGCTTCGCACTATCTGCCGGAGGCGGCGCTGGACCGCGATCTGATCGCCGATGCGCGCTACCTCTATCTCGAAGGCTATCTGTGGGACCCCGAAGAGCCGCGTGCGGCGATGCGCGCCGCGATCGACGTCGCGCGCGCCGCGGGACGCAAGGTGGCGTTCACGCTGTCGGCCGAATTCGTCATCGACCGCCACCGCGCGGCGTTCCACGAATTGATCGACCAGGGGCTGATCGACGTGCTGTTCGCCAATGAGGCGGAGATCATGTCGCTGACCGAGCAGGCCGATGTCGAGGCGGCGATCGACGCGGTGCGCGGCAAGGTGCCCCTGCTGGTCGTCACGCTGAGCGAGCGCGGCGCGTGCGCGATCGCAGGCGAGGCGCGGGTGTGCGTGCCGGCGCAGCCGATCGACAAGGTGGTCGACACCACCGGCGCGGGCGACCTGTTCGCCGCCGGCTTCCTCCACGGCCAGGCGCGCGGCCAGTCGCTGGAGGCGTCGCTGACGCTGGGCGCGATCTGCGCGGCGGAGGTGATCCAGCATTTCGGCGCGCGGCCGATGGTGGACCTGAAGACGCTGACCGCGCACGTATGACGCGTCATGCCGGGTCAAGCCCGGGGTGACGGTCCGGACCGCGCCGTTGTGCTCCTGCGAAGGCAGGAGCCCGGGGTCATGATCGCCAGCCGTCGTCGCCGCGTCCGGCCCTGGGTTCCGGCGATTGCCGGAACGCGGGCGCGCGCTTTCGCCGAGCGTATCGATCGCGCTAGGGCCGCCCCATGACCCTGCCGATCCATGCCGTCCTGCCCGATCTGCTCGCCGCGCTGCGCGTCGGCGCGGCGGCGGTGCTGGTCGCGCCGCCGGGGGCGGGCAAGACCACCGCGGTCGCGCCCGCGCTGCTGGCTGAACCATGGTGCACCGGCGAGGTGCTGGTCACCTCGCCGCGCCGTCTGGCGGCGCGCGCGGCGGCGGAACGGATGGCGACGCTGGCTGACGAGCCGGTCGGGCGCACCTTCGGCTATGCCACGCGGCTCGATACCAAACGGTCGGCGGCGACGCGCGTCACCGTCGTGACCGAGGGGATCTTGACCGCGCGGTTGCAGAACGACCCCGAACTGGCCGGCGTGTCCGCGATCCTGTTCGACGAGGTGCATGAACGCAGCCTCGACGGTGATTTCGGGCTGGCGCTGGCGCTGGATGCGCAGGGTGCGCTGCGTCCTGACCTGCGCATCGTCGCGATGTCCGCCACGCTGGACGGCGCGCGCTTCGCCGCGCTGATGGGCGATGCGCCGGTGGTGGAGAGCGCCGGGCGCAGCTTCCCGCTGGAACTGCGCCACATCGGCCGCGCGGGGGAGGCGCGGATCGAGGACGACATGGCCGCCACGATCCGCCGGTCGCTGGCGGAAGAGGCGGGCGGGGTGCTCGCCTTCCTGCCCGGCATCGCGGAAATCGAGCGGACGGCCGAACGGCTGGGCGATCTGCCGGGGGTGCGGCTGCACCGGCTGCACGGCAGCCTCGACCCGGCGGCGCAGCGCGCGGCGATCCGTGCCGAGCCGGACGGCGCGCGCAAACTGGTGCTGGCGACGTCGATCGCGGAAACCAGCCTGACGCTGGACGGCATCAGCGTGGTGGTCGATTCCGGGCTGGCGCGGCGCCCGCGCTACGATCGCGCGGTCGGGATGACGCGGCTGGTGACCGAACGCGAGAGCCAGGCGGCGGCGACCCAGCGCGCCGGTCGTGCCGCGCGACAGGGTCCGGGGGTCGCCTATCGCCTGTGGGAGGCCGCGGCCACCGCGGGGATGCCGCGGTTCGACCCGCCGGAGATCCTGGAGGCGGACCTGTCGGCGCTGCTGCTGGCCACCGCCATCTGGGGCGTCGCCGATTCGCGCCAGCTGGCATGGATCGACCCCCCGCCCGAGGCGGCGGTGGCGGAGGCGCGCGCGCGGCTGACGGTGCTGGGCGCGCTGGACCAGGATGGGCGGCCGACCGCGCATGGCCGCGCGATGGCGGCGCTACCGATGGCGCCGCGGCTGGCGCACATGCTGCTGCTCGCCCCCGACAAGCGGCTGGCCGCCGAGGTCGCGGCGCTGTTGCAGGAGCGCGGGCTGGGCGGTCCCGATGCCGATCTGGAGGTGCGCTGGCGACGCTGGCGCGGCGATCGGTCGGCGAAGGCCGAAAGCGCGCGCGGGCTGGCGAAGCGCTGGGCGGCGCTGGTGCGCGGGCGCGGCGACGGGGCCGGGGACGGGGAGGGGACGATCGCGGAGTGCATCGCGCTGGCCTTCCCCGATCGGGTGGCGAAGCGCCGCGATGCGAATGGCGAGCGTTGGGCCTCGGCGGGCGGGCGCGGTTTCCGGCTCGACCCGACCTCGCCGCTGGCGCGGCAGGAATGGCTGGCGGTCGCAGAGACGCAGGGGATGGCGGCGGGCGCGCGCATCCTGTC
>NZ_LSJO01000656.1:0-3317 GCF_001556735.1 Sphingomonas sp. CCH9-F2
GTACAGCCCCGCCTCCAGCAGCGCCTGCCACATCAGCACGGCCTGTTCCTGATCGGTGAGGATCACCGCGACGATCGCCGAATCCGGTGCGGCGGTGCCCAGCCGGAAGCCGAGCGCGGTGAGGCCGCCGTGCAACTGGCGAGCATTGTCCCACAGCCGCCGGCGCTTGTCCGCGGCGCCCATCAGCTTGCGGATCGAGGTGGCGGCGGTCGCCACCACCGATGGCGGGAGCGACGCGGTGAAGATGTACGGGCGGCACGAAAAGCGCATCGCCTCGAACTTCGGATGGTTCGAAATGCAGAAGCCGCCGACCGTGCCGACCGACTTGGAGAAGGTGCCGATGACGAAATCGACGTCGCGGCCCAGCTCCAGCCCCTGTTCCTCGTACACGCCGCGGCCGTGTTCGCCGAAGAAGCCCATCGAATGCGCTTCGTCGACCAGCACCATCGCGCCGTGCTTCTTCGCGACGGCGACCATCTCCCTGAGCGGGGCGATGTCGCCCAGCATCGAATAGACGCCCTCCAGGACCACCAGCTTGCCCGGTTCGGCGGGCAGGCGGCCGAGCCGCTTGTCGAGATCCTCGACCGAATTGTGGCGGAAGCGCACGATCTCCGCATCGCCGATCTTGCAGCCGTCGTAGATCGAGGCGTGGCTGTCGGCGTCGAGGATGACATATTCGCCGCGCGCCGCCATCGTCGAGATGGTGCCCAGGTTCGCCTGATACCCGGTCGAAAAGACCATCGCGTGATCGGCGCCGTAGAATTCCTTCAGCGCCTCTTCCGCCTCTACATGGTCGCGGAAGGTGCCGTTGAGCATCCGGCTGCCGTTGGTGCCGCTGCCGAACTGGTCGAGCGCGACCTTGCCCGCGGCGATCACGTCCGCGTCGAAGGTCATGCCCATGTAATTGTAGGTGCCCAGCAGGATCGTCTCGCGCCCCTTGATGACCGCGGTGGTCGGGCCGAGCACGCGCTCCATGACGATCCCGAACGGATCGCGCACGCCCGACGCCATCAGCGCGGCGCGTTCCGCGATCAGCGGGTCGAACTTCGAGAACAGGTCGCGCTCCGGCGCCACCGCGGGCGCCTCGGCAGGGAGCGTGTCGGCGGCAAGGCCCGCTTCGGTCATCCTCTTCAGCCCTTCAGCTTGGCGACCGCATCGGCCAGCTGGCCGACCGTCTCGATCTCGGCCTGCATGTTCATCGTGATGATGATGTCGAATTCGTCCTCGATCGCGGCGACGAAATCCATGACGGTCAGCGAATCCCATTCCAGGTCGCCCTGGAAGGTGGTCGCCTCGGTCACGGCGATACCCTTCTTGTTGAACGGTTCGATCTGCGCCTTGAGGACGTCGATGATGGCGGTGCGGTCGGTCATGGAGCCTCCGTGGCCGTGAAATGCGGCGGTTCTCGGGCGGCGCTATAGCAAGCCGTGGGCGCGATACCACAATGCCGTGTCGGCCATGCCCTGCGCGGTGGGGATCTGCGCGGTCCACAAGGCGGGCGGCGGGCGGCGTGCCGGGTCGGCGGTCCAGTCGGGATGGAGCATATAGGCGACGCGGTCGGCGGTCAGCCGCGCCGCGCCGCGGCGCACCAGCCGGTCGGCGCGCGCGGCGGCGCGCAGCAGCGCGCCCGGCAGCGGCAGCGCGCGCGCGCACGCCCACCCCAGCGGCGATGGCGCGCGCGAAATCGGCATAGCTCATCGCGCCGGACGGATCCTCCGGCTCGTAGGTCGCGCGGTCGCCGGGCGCCGCGGCGAGCGCGAGCAGCAGCCGCGCCAGATCGTCGACATGCAGGATCGACAGCCGCCCGGCGGCGGGCGGGGTGGGGACCAGCCCGCGCTTCGCGGCGCGGAACAGGTCGCGCTGGTCCATGTCGCCGGGGCCGTAGACGCCGGGCGGGCGTACGATCGTCCAGTCGAGATCGCTGGCGGCCACCACCTCCTCCGCCCCCGCCTTCGACCAGCCGTAGTTCGACAGCGCCGGTTCGCGCGCGGCGAGCGAGGAGACATGGACGAAGCGCGCCACCGCCCACACCCGCGCCGCCTCCACCAGCGCGCGGGTGCCGTCGATATTGGCGGCGGCGAAGGCGGCGCGCGAGGGGGCGTTGACCGCGCCCGCGATGTGGATCACCGCATCGGCGGTCGACACCAGATCGGACAGCGCGTCGCGATCCGCCAGCGTGCCGGCGACCCACGTCACCCCGTCACGCGCCGGCTGGTCGCGCCGCGCGAGCGCGCGCACCGCATGTCCCGCCGCCAGCGCCCGGTCGATCGTCCGCGCACCGACGAAGCCGGTGCCGCCGGTGATCGCGAGGATCACAGCAATGCCATGTGGTTGCGATGGACCAGCGCGCTGCGCGGGGCATAGCCGAGGATCGCGGCGTGATCCTCGCTGCGGCGGCCGAGCAGCAGCAGCGCATCGTCCGAATCATATTCCGACAGCCCGCGCGCCAGCGTGCCGTCCGGTCCCTCGATCGTGACCAGATCGCCGCGCGCGAAGCGGCCGTCGATCCGCGTCGCACCCGCCGCCAGCAGGCTGCGCCCGTCCGCCAGCGCGCGCGCCGCGCCGGCATCGACATGGATCGCGCCCTTCGCGGTCAGCCCGCCGGCCAGCCATGCCTTGCGCGCGGGCGCGGACTGCGCCGCGACGAACAGGGTGTGGCGCGCGGGCGTCGACAGCGGGCGCTCGATCCGGCCGGAGGCGATCGCCAGCCCGGCACCCGCGGCATTGGCGATGCGCGCGGCGGCGATCTTCGACACCATCCCCCCCGATCCCATGCCGGAGGCGGAGCCGCGATCGGCCATCCCCTCGATCGCGCCGTCGATCCGCTCGACGCGCGGCACGTGCACCGCGCCGGGTAGCGCCGGATTGCGATCGTACAGGCCGTCGATATCGGACAGCAGGACCACCCCCGCCGCGCCCGCCGCCTGCGCGATCCGCGCGGCCAGACGGTCGTTGTCGCCGAAGCGGATCTCCTCGGTCGCGACCGAATCGTTTTCGTTGATGACCGGGACGACGCCCAGTTGCAGCAGCCGCCCGAGCGTCGCGGCGGCGTTGAGATAGCGGCGCCGCTCCTCCAGGTCGCCGAGCGTCACCAGCATCTGCGCCGCGGTCAGCCCGACATGGCCGAGCACTTCCGCCCAGACGCCGGCGAGCGCGATCTGCCCGGCGGCGGCAGCGGCCTGCGCATCCTCCAGGCTGGCGCGGCCGCCCTTCGGCAGCCCCAGCCGGCGCGCCCCCAGCGCGATCGCCCCGGACGAGACGACCGCCACCTGCTGCCCCGCACCGGCGCGCGCGGCGATATCGGCGGCGATCCCCTC
>NZ_LSJO01000657.1:0-5259 GCF_001556735.1 Sphingomonas sp. CCH9-F2
CGACGATGCGTAGCCGGATCGCGCGGCGATCCGCCGACAGCAGCACCGCCAGAAGGAGGATGACGGCGATGCCCGCGACGCCGATGAGAAATCTCTGCATTCTGGTGATGATTCCGCGGATTCGATGACCGGCGCGGCCCCCCGCGCAAAGGCGGTACATGACATGCGCGCGTGGGCATGGCCAGTCCCCTGGGGCCGGGGGGCGCCCTGTCCGTCATCCCGGCGCGGGCTGGGAACTGGTGGGTGTGTGTCTGCCACGGGAAGGCCCCAGCCTGCGCCGGGGCGACGATAGTGGAGGACTGGCGCGGCGTGTGACGGCGTTACGCCGTCTCCAGCGCCTCGCTCGCCTCCATCCACAGCGCCTCGGCCGCCTCGATCCGTTCGGACAGGTCGGCGCGGCGCTTCATCAGATCGGTCATGGTGAGTTTCGACAGCTTCGGGTCGGCGGTCGACGGGTCGAACATCGCGCGGTCGACCGCGCTGCGCTCCTCGGTCAGCCGGGCGACCTCCGCCTCGGCGTCGCGGGCGCGCTTCTTGAGCGCCTTGTCCGCCTCGCGCCGTTCGGCGGCGGCGCGGCGGTCGTCCTTCTTATTGCCCTTCGCGCCCGCCGGCTTGCCCTCGCCCGCCAGCACCATCGCGATATAATCGTCGAGCGTGCCGTCGAATTCGCGCGCCTGCCCCTTGTCGACCAGCACCAGCCGGTCGGCGGTCAGTTCCACCATATGGCGGTCGTGGCTGACCAGCAGCACCGCGCCGGTATAGGCGTTGAGCGCCTGCACCAGCGCCTCGCGCGCGTCGACGTCGAGGTGGTTGGTTGGCTCGTCGAGGATCAGCAGGTGCGGGGCCTCGCGCGTGACCAGCGCCAGCGCCAGTCGCGCGCGCTCCCCGCCGGACATCGTGCCGACGCGCGCGGTGGCACGATCGCCCGAAAAGCCGAACCGGCCCAGCTGCGCGCGCACCGCCGCGGGTGTCGCGCCCGTCATGGTGCGCGTCATATGCGCCAGCGGCGTGTCGTCGGGGTCAAGTTCCTCGACCTGATACTGGGTGAAGTATCCGACCTTCATCTTGCCGGTGGCGGACATGTGCCCGTCGAGCGGCGCCAGCTGCGCCGCCAGCAGCCGCGCCAGCGTGGTCTTGCCGTTGCCGTTGCGGCCGAGCAGCGCGATGCGATCGTCGGGATCGAGCCGCAGGTTGAGCCGCGACAGGATCGGCGTGTCGCCATAGCCGACGCTGGCATGGTCGAGCGTGATGAGCGGCGGGCGCAGTTCGGTGGGATTGGGGAAATCGAAGCTGAGCGTCGGGTCGTTCGCCATCTCCGCGATCGGCTGCATCTTCGCCAGCATCTTGGCGCGGCTCTGCGCCTGTTTGGCGGTGGAGGCGCGGGCGGAATTGCGCGCGACATAATCCTGAAGCTTCGCGCGCTGCGCCTCCTGATTGGCCTTCGCCGCGGCCAGTTGCGCCATGCGTTCGGCACGCTGGCGCTCGAAGGCGTCATAGCCGCCGACGTAAAGCGTCGTCTTGCCGCCTTGCAGATGCAGGATGTGATCGACGACGTTGTTGAGGAAATCGCGTTCGTGGCTGACCACCACGATCGTCGCGCGATAGGATTTGAGGAAATCCTCCAGCCACATCACCGCCTCCAGATCGAGGTGGTTCGACGGTTCGTCGAGCAGCAGCAGATCGGGTTGCGAGAACAGCAGCGCGGCGAGCGCGACGCGCATCTTCCACCCACCCGAGAAGCTGTCGAGCGGGCGCTGCTGCGCTTCCTCGTCGAAACCCAGGCCGACCAGGATGCGCGCGGCGCGGGCGGGCGCGGCGTGGGCGTCGATCGCGATCAGCCGTTCGTGGATGTCGCCCAGCCGGTCCATGTCCTCGCACGTCTCCGCCTCGGCGAAGAGCGCGGCACGCTCGGTGTCGGCGGCCAGCACGGTATCGAACGGCGTGCTGTCGCCGGCGGGCGCCTCCTGCGCGATATAGCCGATGCGCGCGCCGCGCGGCATGTCCAGGGTGCCGTCGTCCGGCTCCAGCAGGCCGGCGATGACGCGGACCATCGTCGACTTGCCCGCGCCGTTGCGCCCGATCAGTCCGACGCGACTCCCCGGCGGCAAGGCGGCGCTGGCGCTGTCGAGGATCGTGCGCCCGCCGAGGCGCACGGTGATGCCGTTGAGGTTGAGCATGATGCGCGGCGCTGTACCGCATTGCGGCGGGATCGGGAAGGTGGGGCGGGACGGTGTGGCGGCCGCCTCTCGCCCCGCACGTCATCCCGGCGAAGGCCGGGATCTGCTGATTGGCTGGCGGGGCGCCCGTGCCGCGAAGGACAACAGCTTTCGCTGGGGGGACGCAGCGGGCTGGGGGCAGGCGAACGAAGCTTAGTCGAACCGCCGCCCGACATGCGCCTCGCCGCGCGCTTCGGCGAGGCGTTGCTGGCGGTGGCGTTCGGCGGCGGCGGCGCGTTGCGCATCGTCGCGGGTGGCCTGGCACGCGGGGCAGCTGACGCCCTCGACATACAGCGGCGAGGCGCAGTCGGCGGGGCTGACCGGCATCCGGCAGGCGTGGCACAGCACATGTGTGCCCGGCGCGAGCCCGTGCCCGACCGCGACGCGCTGATCGAAGACGAAACATTCGCCGTCCCACAGGCTGTCGGCCGCGGGCACTTCCTCCAGGTAGCGCAGGATGCCGCCGTCGAGGTGGTGGACCGCCTCCACCCCCTCGCCCTTCAGGAAGGCGGTGGATTTCTCACAGCGGATGCCGCCGGTGCAGAACATCGCCACGCGCCGCTTGCCCGCCATCAGGTCGCCGCGGTGCGCGCGGAACCAGGCGGGGAAGTCGGCGAAGCTGGCGGTGCCGGGATCGACCGCGCCGGCGAAGGTGCCGACCGCCACCTCGTAATCGTTGCGCGTGTCGATCACGAGCGTCTCCGGATCGGCGATCAGCGTGTTCCAGTCGGCGGGCGCCACATAGGTGCCGGCATCCGTCAGCGGATCGACCGCGACGCCCATCGTCACGATCTCGCGCTTCACCTTCACCTTCAGCCGGTGGAAGGGGTTGGCATCGAACCAGCTGTGCTTGAGCGACAGGTTGGCGCAGCCCGGCAGCGCGCGGACCTGCGCGATCACGCGGTCGAGCGCCTCGGGGGCGCCCGCGATCGTGCCGTTGACGCCCTCATGCGCCAGCAGCAACGTTCCCTTCACCCCCGCGTCGCGCGCGGCCGCCAGCAGCGGGCCGCGCGCGGCGTGCGGATCGTCGAGTCGGGCGAAGCGGTAGAGCGCGGAAACCCGGATCGGCAGCTGGGTCGTCAATGGACGAAGCGCGCCACCACGTCGCGATAGCTGCGGCTGACCTTCACGCTGGCGCCCGAATCGAGCACCAGGAAACATTCGCCGTTGGTGTGCGGCTTCACCTGCTTGACCAGGTCGAGGTTGACGATCGTCGAGCGGTGGATGCGCTGGAACCGGCGAGGGTCGAGCCGCTTTTCCAGGTCCTTCATCGTCTCGCGCAGGATCAGCGTGTTGTCGCCGGTGTAGATGCACATGTAATCGCCGGCCGCGTCGATCCGCTCGATCGTGTCGACGTCGACGCGGAAGATCTGCCCGCGGTCTTTGATGTTGATCATCTTCTCGAACCGGCTGGCATTGGGCTGTTCGGCATTGCCGTCGCCGATCTCCGCCGCCGCCTCGGGTGCGTGTTCGGCCAACACTTCCTTCAGCTTCTCCGCCTCGCCGACGCTCTGCCGCTCCGACAGGCGCTGGCGAACGCGATCGAGCGTGTCGGCCAGCCGCGCTTCCTCGACCGGTTTCATCAGGTAATCGGTCGCCTGCGCCTCGAACGCGCGGATCGCGTGATCGGAATAAGCGGTGACGAACACGAACAGCGGCGGTTCGACGTCCAGCAGCCCCTGCACGACTGAAAAGCCGTCGAAACCGGGCATCTGGATGTCGAGGAAGACGAGGTCGGGCTTATGGGTCTTGATCGCGCTGATCGCCTCGCGCCCGTTCTGGCACTTGGCGATGATCTCGACGTCGTCGTGCGCCGCGAGGCGGAGCTCCAGCCCCTGGATGGAAAGCGGCTCGTCGTCGACGAGGATGGTACGAATGGTCATCACACCTCTCTGTTCGGTACTTCGAGCTGGAACGGGATCTCGATCTCGACCCCGAACCCGCCCGTCGGCATGGCACGCACATCGAAGCGGTGATCAGGCCCATAAGCCTGCGCCAGCCGCTCCCTGATATTGGCGATACCCACGCCGGTTGAAAGGGATGGCCGCGATTTCGTCGGCATCAAACCCGGTCCGGTGTCGGATACGCCCAGCAGCACCCTGTCGCCGACGAGCCGAACGGCGACGCAGATTTCGGCGCCGTCCTCCTGCGGGGTGACGGCGTATTTGATCGCATTTTCGACCAGCGGCTGGAGCAGCAGCGAGGGCAGGCGCGCCTTTTCCGCCGCGGGATCGATCTCGAACTTCGGGCGCAGCCGGTCCTCGAAGCGCATCTTCTCGATCTCGAGATACAGTTTCAGCGTCTCCACCTCCTGCGCGACGGTGACGTACGCGGTGGGTTCGTTCGCCAGCGTGTAGCGCAGGAACGACGACAGCCGGCTGAGCATCGCATTGGCGCGCTCGGTCTGTTTCAGCAGCACCAGCGTCGAGATCGAATTGAGCGTGTTGAACAGGAAATGCGGGTTCAGCTGATAGCGCAGCATCGCCAGCTGCGCCGAGGAGGCCTGATTCTCCAGATGCTCCATCTGGTCGATCTGATCCTCGACGATCAGATAGAAGTTGATCCCGAAATACAGCGCCGACCACCCCGCCAGCACGGTGAAATTGAGGAACAACGTGCCCAGCAGCAGCGATAGGTCGACGCCCGGCGCGGCGAATTTGATGAAGCTGAACGAGAAGGCGTCGAGCAGCGCATAGAGGAACGTCGCCGCCGCCAGCGTGAAGATCGTCAGCATGATGCCGGTGACGCGCGGCAACGAGCGGTAATAGCCGTACAGCGTCGAGAGCAGCAGCGTGATGCAATAGCCGACGATCGATTCGACGATCACCGGCACGATCGTCTGGAGCGAGAAATTGCCCGACAGCGACGACACCGAGCGCAGGATCAGATAGCCGCTCCATCCCGCCGCCTGCAGCTTCCAGAAGGCGCGCGACTTGTCCTCGAAGAACGGGCGGACGAACAGCGGGCGCTGCCCCGCGGCGGAGACATAGCCGGTCGCGGCGGGCGGGCGGGAGGCGGCGGCCCCGGTCGAGGCGACGGGGGC
>NZ_LSJO01000658.1:0-8895 GCF_001556735.1 Sphingomonas sp. CCH9-F2
GGTCAGTGCGGCGCCGCGCTGTTCGATCTCGCCGAAGCGGGCGGTGTGCTGGCCCGGCTGGTCGCCGGGGAAGACCACATCCTCTTCGATCGCCTTGAAGCTGGTCTGGCGTAGCAGGATCGGAACCGCGCGCGGCGGCGGCCCCTCGACCACCGCCTTCGCGTCGATTCCGCGCGCCTGCATCTCCGCCTGCGCGGCGTCGATATCGAGCGTTCGCGGGGTCAGGTGGTTGATATGCGGCCCCCGAAACGAGACGATATCGGCGATCAGCCGGTGCGCGGCGCTCAGCCGGGCATAGGCGTCGGCACCGACGCGCGCATCGCCGTGCCAGCGGAAGGTTTCGAGCAGCTCGGCGACGAACCGGTTGGCGTCGTCCTCGTCCAGCCCGCCCTGTGCCTCCGCGCGTTCGATCAGGCGCACCGCCTCGTCGGTGAAGATCCGGCGGTTCGCCAGGATCGCTTCCGCCTCGGCACGCAAGCCTGCATCCTCGATCAGTTCGATCCGCAGCAGCGAGGTGAAGATGCGGAACGGATTGGCGGCCAGCGCGGCTTCGTCGACCGGGCGGAACGCGGTCGAATGGACCGGCACGCCGGCCACCGACAGATCATAATAGCCGACCGGCCACATCCCCATGACCGCGAAGGCGCGGCGCATCATCGCCAGTTCCGCGGCGGTGCCCAGCCGGATGGCGCCGTGCCGCTCGACATCGAGCCGGTCGAGTTCGCCGCGCGCGCGCAGTTCGGCCGCCAGCGCCGGGCGATCCGCCAGCACCCGCCGGTTCACGTCGGCAACGATCGACAGCAGATCACCGTACAGCGGCACCTCGTCGCGATACATCGCCGACATGGCGTGGGAGAAACGGGTACGGATCGTGTCGGCACAAACCGGGACGGACATGCGGGCAGCTCCCAGACGGATTAGCGAGGCGAATAGGTGAGGATGTCGCCGGTCGCGACGCCCAGCGCGGCGGCGGCGGCCGGGTCGATCGCGATGCCGTCGCCATGCGGCGCCACCGTGCCGAAACAGCATCGGAACGCCGCCAACCGGCCGCTCGCCACGATTACGGGCGCTCCGCCGGTCGCCGCGATCGCGTGGACCGTGGCGGTGCGCGCCCGGCGGATCGTCTCGATCCGGTCGGTGGCGGCGGTCATGGTCGGGCCGCCGTCGAACAGGTCGATGTGGCGATCGTGGCGAAAGCCTTCCTTTTCCAGCAATCGCATCGCCGGACGCCCCGACGGATGCGGCACGCCGACCACGTCGCGTGCCCGCGCATCGAGCATCGCCAGCAGTACCGGGGTCCGCGGCATCATGTCTGCCAGGACATGGGTGCCGTTGGCGGCGTTGAACGCATCCGCCTCGGCGAAGCCGATGCCAAAGAAACGCCCTGCGATCCCGTCCCAGAAGGGTGCGCCGCCGTCGGCGTCCACCACACCGCGCAGTTCGGCGATGGTCGTAGCCGCGAAGCGGGCGCGGTGCATCGCCATGAAGAGGTAGCGGCTGCGCGCCAGCAGTGCGCCGGCCCCAGCGGCGCGGGCGTCCGCGCGCAGGAACAGGCCGCCGACCTCGCTGCATCCATGATGGTCGGTGCAGACCGTCAGCTCGTCGGTCTCGATCGCGCGGGCCAGCCCGGCGCACCATGCGCTGCGCCGGTCGATGCGATAGCTGTAGAAGGGGGTGTTGCCGCCGACCCGTGCGAAAATCTGGCAAGTGCCGCAGGCAGCGGTGCCGTCTTCCAGCACGAACAGGAACCGGTCGTCATCCGGCTGGCCCTGTTCGTGGCCGAAAGCGGCGATCGCCGCGGTCAGCCGGTCACGCAATTTGTCGCGATCGGGCGGCAGGTTCACGAACCCGCCGCCCGTGCTCCGGGCCATCGCATCCAGGGCGGGCAGGTCGTCGAGGCCTGCCGCGCGAACTACCATCGTCATGGGCGGGCCAGACCCTCGGCCTCGCCCAGCAACGGTTGCAGCGCGTCCCACTGGCCGGTGGCGCCGTCCGCCTCGAAACTGACCATCGGATAGGCGCAATAATCGGCGGCGTAGAAGGCGCTGGGGCGGTGGTTGCCGGAATCGCCGATCCCGCCGAACGGCTGCGCCCCCGCGGCACCCGTCGTCGGGCGGTTGCGGTTGACGATGCCGGCGCGCGCCTCGGTCAGGAAATGCCGCCAAAGCGCGTCGTCGGCGGTCACCAGTCCCGCGGACAGGCCGAAGCGGGTGGCGTTGGCCAGCGCGATCGCGTCGTCGAACGATGCCGCGCGATGCACCTGCAGGACGGGGGCGAAAATCTCGTCATCCGGCGCGTCGAGGCCAGTCATGTCGATCAGCGCGGGGGTGACGAAGGCGGGCCTTTGCCCCGCGACCGTGCCCAGGGGCACGATCGTCCGCCCCCCCAGCGCGACCAGCCGGTCGACCTGCCCGCGGGCCGCCGCCGCCGCCTGGTCGGAGATCAGCGGCCCCATATAGGGGGCCGGCGCGTCGTCCCAGCGACCGATCGTCAGCCGCGGGATCAGCGCCGCGACCGCGTCTGCCACCGCATCGCCGAATGTGCCGGCCGGCAGGATCAGCCGCCGGGCGCACGAACAGCGTTGCCCGGTGGTAACATAGGCCGATTGCACCACCAGCGCGGTGGCTTCCCGAACGTCGCCGTCCCACACCACCAGCGGATTGTTGCCGCCCAGTTCCAGCGCCAGGATGACGTCGGGCCGCTCGGCGAACCGGCGGCGGAAGTGCGCGCCGGTTGCCGCCGATCCGGTGAACAGCAGGCCGTCGATCCGCCCATCGACCAGCGCCGCGCCGGTGTCGCGCCCGCCCTGTACCACCTGCAGCACATCGTCCGGCAGGCCCGCCGCGTGCCAGGCATCGCGCATCGCCGCGCCGACCGCGGGGGTCAGTTCGGATGGCTTGAACACAATCGTGTTGCCCGCCAGCAACGCCGGGACGATATGCCCGTTGGGCAGATGGCCGGGAAAATTGTACGGCCCCAGCACCGCCATCACGCCGTGCGGGCGGTGACGCAGGATGGACGCGCCGAACGGCATCGGCGTCTCGCGATGGCCGGCGCGCTCCGCCTGCGCCGCGATCGACAGTTCGACCTTGCCGATCATCGTCGCGACTTCCTGCGCCGATTCCCACAGCGGCTTGCCGGTTTCGCGGGCGATCACCCATGCCAAGTCATCGCTGCGCTGCTTGAGGACACCGGCATAGGCGCGCACTACCGCGATCCGATCGTCCAGCGCGGTGGCGCGCCAGTCGCGGAACGCCGCGCGGGCGCGCGCCACCGCCGCCGTCACGTCCGCCGCGGTGGCGGCCGGCGCGGACCAGACGGTTTCGCCGGTCGCCGGGCAGGTGGATGTCAGCATCGTCATCACGCGGCCTGCGCCATCGCACCGCGTGCCGCGACGCAGGCGGACTCCAGCCGGGTCACCGCCTCGGCCACTTCGGCGGGGGTGATGAGCAGCGAGGGCAGCAACCGCACGCAATTCTCGCCGCCGCCCGCGACCAGCAGGCCGTGATCGCGCGCGACGCCCATGAACGCACGATTGTTGGGGATCATCTTCAACCCGATCAGCAGCCCCTTGCCGCGCACCTCGGCGATGACGTCGGGGAAGCGCCCGCGCAGCCCCTCAAGCCGTTCGAAAAAATCGGCGCTGGCGGTGCGGGCATTGGCCAGCGTCGCCTCGTCCGCGATCGTGTCGAACGCGGCGATGCCGACGGCCATCGCCAGCGGATTGCCGCCGAAGGTGGTGCCGTGGACCCCCGGGGTCATGCCCTTCGCCGCCTCCGTGGTGGCAAGGCACGCGCCGACCGGGAAGCCCGATCCCAGCGCCTTGGCCAGCGCCATGATGTCAGGCGCCGCACCGTCGAACCACTGGTGGGCGAACAGTCTGCCGGTGCGCCCCATGCCGCTTTGCACCTCGTCATGGATCAGCAGCACGCCATGCTTGCGCGTCAGCGCGCGCAGTCGCAGCAACCAGTCGCCCGACAGCGCCCGCGCGCCGCCTTCGCCCTGTACCGGCTCGACGATCACCGCCGCAGTGGTCGGGCGCGCGATCGCTTCCTCGATCGCGGCGTCGTCGTCGACCGACAGCTGGACGAACCCCGGCAGGCGCGGACCGCAGCCCTCCATATAACCGGCGTTGCCGGAGGCGTTGATCGCAGCATAGGTGCGCCCGTGGAACGACCCGGCGAAGCCGACGATGTCGATCCGTTCCGGCTGGCCGTTAACGTGATGGTAGCGGCGAGCGGTCTTGATCGCGCACTCGACCGCTTCGGTGCCGGTATTGGCGAAGAACACGCAATCGGCGAACGAGGCATCGACCAGCCGCTGCGCCAGCGCCTCCTGCCCCGGAATGCGGAAGATGTTCGACACGTGCCACAGCTTGCCGGCCTGTTCGGTCAGCGCCGCCACCAGCGCGGGATGCGCATGGCCCAGCGCGTCGGTGGCGATACCGGCGACGCAATCCAGATAGCGCCGGCCGCCGGTGTCGGTCAGCCACACGCCCTCACCCGACGCGACCGCGATCGGCGCCCGATTGTACAGGTTCATCAGCGGATCGGTCATGACGTTTCCTATTCTGGCGAGGGGGCGATATCGGGCCGTGGCGGCCCGCGCATGCCACGGGCCGCCCGCTTTATCGGACAGGATCGGCGACGGGCCAAACGTATTGGCCTCATCTGCTGATGCGGAAATGGAATGTAGGCGGAATGCGCCTACACGTCGTTAATTGTCCTTCTTGCGCGGCAGGGGCGGGCAGCCCGTGCGCAGGCATGGCAGGCTGGGGTCCCAAGAGATCAGGCGGACCACCATGTCGCCCGGCTGGGTGCGCGGATCGGTGCCCATACCCGCCACGCGCGCATCGAGCGGGGCGGTCAGCGTCGCGACGGGGCGGCCGAACGGGTCGGTCACAACCGCAAGCACGTCGCCCTTCTTCACGAACTGGTTCAGCGTCACGCGCACATGCGCCCAGCCGCCGCGCGGACTGTCGACATTGGTGACAAGATTGCCCAGAAACGGTTCGGGATCGCTCAGATCGGGCGTCCCCGGCAGCATCTTGCGATCGATCATGACATTGCGAACCCCGCGCAGCGCGCGGGCGATCATCGCTTCGTCGAACACCTCCGGCGCGCCCAGCTCATAGGTGACAGCGGGGATGCCGTTGGCGTTGAGCATATCCTCCACCGCGCCGTCCAGACCGGCCTGGATATAGATGCTGTCGGGGCGCAGCATGTCGGCCAGCCGCTTGGCGGCGGGCGTGTTGACGAACACATAGGCGGGATAGGTGCCGCCGCGCGATTGCGTATGCAGGTCGATCCCGAGATCGGCGTTGTCGACCATCAGCCGCGACCACAGCCGCGCGGCAAACCGTTTCGCGCCGCCGCCTTCGTCGCCATGGTCCTTGCGGTCCTGCGGGATCAGGCGGTTCAGGTTGTCGCCCGCGCCGGTATGCCCGCCGGTGAAGGCGCGGGTCGAATTACGCAGTCCGGGGGCGTTGAGGCCGGGCACCGCGATCAGCGTGCCGGACAGCGTCGCCGGGTCGAGCCCCTCGACTAGGCGCTGGATCACGCCGATGCCGTTCAACTCGTCGCCATGGATGCCCGCGGTCAGCAACAGGCGCGGTCCGGGGCGCGGCCCCTTCACGACGATGACCGGGACATAATAGCCCTGGCCGACGTCATTGTCGTCGACGCGGAGCCACAGCCGCGTCTTGCCGACCGGCAGGGATGCCGAATCGAGCCGCTCGATCACCGGCGAACCGTCGATCCGGTCCGTGGTCTGGCCCTGCGCGGAGGCGCTAAGGAAGGGCTGTGCGATCCCGAGCAGCAAGGCAGCCATTCCGATCCGGCATGTGGCCGAGCGGCATTTTGCAGCGAAATTCATATCGTTCACCCCCCAGTGACGGCATCGTGGCGCGGATCCCCGGGGCAGTTTCCCGAATTCCGCCCGTCACGGGAAGTGACATTATGTCATGTTCAGATGCACGGGCGTCATCAGTCGCCCGTGATCGGGCGGCGGCATAGCGCCCTGCCGCCGCCCGCGTTCGTCGTCAGGCGGTCAGGTCCATGACGACACGCCCTTCGATCTGGCCCCTGTGCATCCGATCGAAGACGGTGTTGATGTCCGCCAGCCGCGCGACCTCCACCGTGGCGCGCACTTTGCCGTGCGCGGCGAAGTCGATCGATTCCTGCAGATCGAGGCGCGTGCCGACGATCGATCCGCGCACGGTGATGCCGTTAAGGACGAGGCCGAAGATGTTGAGCGGGAAGTCGCCGGGCGGCAGACCGTTGAGCGCCACCGTCCCGCCGCGCGCCATCATCCCGATCGCCTGCGCGAACGCCCTTTCGCTGACGGCGGTGACCAGCGCGCCCTGCGCACCGCCGCCGGTCTCGCGCTTGATCGTGGCGGCCGGATCGGGGTCGGTCCGCGCGTTGACGGTGACGGTCGCGCCCAGCCGGCGGGCGAGCGCCAGCTTGGCATTGTCGACGTCGACCGCCGCGACGTTCAGGCCCATCGCGACCGCATATTGCACGGCCATATGCCCCAGCCCGCCGATGCCCGAGATGACGACGGTGTCACCCGGCCGGGTGTCGGTCATCTTCAGCCCCTTGTAGACGGTGACGCCGGCACACAGGACCGGTGCGATCTCCGTAAAGCCGATCGCGGCGGGCAGGTGACCGACATAATCGGGATCGGCGAGGACGTAATCGGCGAACCCGCCGTTGACCGAATAGCCGGTGTTGAGCTGCGCCTCGCACAACGTTTCCCACCCGCCCAGGCAGTGCACGCAATGGCCGCAGGCGCTGTACAGCCACGGCACGCCGACGCGGTCGCCCTCCTTCACGTTCTTCACCCCGGCGCCGACCTGGCTGACGAAGCCGACGCCTTCGTGACCGGGGATGAACGGCGGCTCGGGCTTGACCGGCCAGTCGCCCTGCGCGGCGTGCAGATCGGTGTGGCATACGCCCGATGCCTGGATCGCGACCTGGATCTGGCCGGGGCCGACCTGCGGCACGGGCACTTCGTCGATGCTGAGCGGCTGGCCGAACGCGCGCACGACCGCGGCCTTCATGGTCTTCGCCATAAAGTTCTTCCTTCCTTCGAGGGGAAACCGCCCCGCCCGGCCGGGCGGGGCGTCATATCGTCAGAAGAAGCCGAGCTTCTTCGGGCTGTAGCTGACCAGCATGTTCTTGGTCTGCTGATAATGATCCAGCATCATCTTGTGGTTCTCACGCCCGATGCCGGATTGCTTGTAGCCGCCGAACGCCGCGTGCGCGGGATAGGCGTGGTAGCAATTGGTCCACACCCGTCCGGCCTGGATCGCCCGGCCGAAGCGGTAGCAGGTGTTGGCGTCGCGGCTCCATACCCCGGCACCCAGGCCGTAGGCGGTGTCGTTGGCGATCGTCAGCGCCTCCTCCGCATCGCTGAACGTCGTCACCGAAAGCACCGGGCCGAAGATCTCCTCCTGGAAGATGCGCATCCTGTTATGGCCGCGGAACACGGTCGGCTGCACGTAATAGCCGCCCGACAACGCCCCGCCGGGATCGGCCGTGCCGCCGCCGATCAGCAGTTCCGCGCCCTCCTGCCGGCCGATATCGACATAGGAGAGGATCTTGTCGCGCTGTTCGGCCGACGCCTGCGCGCCGATCATCGTCGCGACATCCAGCGGATTGCCCTGGACGATCGCGGCCACCCGCTTCAGCGCGCGTTCCATGAAGCGGTCGTAGATCTTCTCATGGACCAGCGCGCGGCTGGGGCAGGTGCACACCTCGCCCTGATTCAGCGCGAACATCGTGAACCCTTCCAGCGCCTTGTCGAGGAAATCGTCATCTTCGCGCGCGACATCCTCGAAGAAGATGTTCGGCGACTTGCCACCCAGTTCCAGCGTCACCGGGATCAGGTTTTCGCTGGCATATTGCATGATCAGGCGACCGGTCGAGGTCTCCCCGGTGAACGCGATCTTGGCGATCCGGCGCGAGGTGGCCAGCGGCTTGCCCGCCTCCAGCCCGAAGCCGTTGACGATGTTGAGCACGCCCGGCGGCAGGATGTCGCCGACCAGGTCGATCCACACCATGATCGAGGCGGGGGTCTGTTCGGCGGGTTTCAGCACGATGCAATTGCCGGCGGCGAGTGCGGGGGCGAGCTTCCACGCCGCCATCAGCAGCGGGAAGTTCCACGGGATGATCTGCCCGACGACGCCCAGCGGCTCGTGGAAATGATAGGCGACGGTGTCGTGGTCGATCTCCCCGATCGATCCTTCCTGTGCGCGGACGACGCCGGCGAAATAGCGGAAATGGTCGATCGCCAGCGGGATGTCGGCGGCCATCGTCTCGCGGATCGGCTTGCCGTTGTCCCATGTCTCGGCGATCGCCAGCTGTTCCAGATGCTGTTCCATCCGGTCGGCGATGCGATTGAGGATAAGCGCCCGTTCGGCGACCGAGGTGCGGCCCCAGGCGTCCTTCGCGCTATGCGCCGCGTCCAGCGCGGCCTCGACATCCTCGGCCTGCGACCGCGCGATCTCGCCCACGGGCTGGCCGGTCAGCGGCGAGATGTTCTGGAAATAGCGGCCCGCCTTGGGCGCGACCCAGGTGCCGCCGATGAAATTGTCGTAGCGCGGCGCGAACGGCGCACACAGCGTCGTGGCGGGGCGATCGAGGGTAAGGGTGCTCATGGTCCTCTCCTTCACGAGGTGGGGCGCCGTGACGGCGTCTGTCCCCCGTTATCGCCCCCGGTCGGCAAGCGCGGAAGGGGAGGGGCCGACGTAGGACCGCCGCTGTGTCTCGCCGTCGAGACAGCTGGCGGCGGCGATCGTCAGCCGGTCAGGCCGGCGCGTGCCATGCGGCGGTACAGCGTCGCCCGCCCGATCCCCAGCAGCCGCGCCGCCCGGCTGGCGTTGCCGCCCGC
>NZ_LSJO01000659.1:0-472 GCF_001556735.1 Sphingomonas sp. CCH9-F2
GGCGGGCGGCCCGGCGGGGGCGGCGCGGGTGGCCAGTAACCCGCCCCTGATCGAATTGCGCGGCGTCACCAAGGTCTATGGCGAGGGCGCCACGCAGTTCCACGCGCTGAAGGGCGTCGACCTGGATATTGCCGTTGGCGATTTCGTCGCGGTGATGGGGCCGTCGGGATCGGGCAAGTCCACGACGATGAACATCCTGGGGTGCCTGGACGTGCCCAGCGGCGGCACCTTCCTGTTCCGCGGCCATCATGTCGAGGCGCTGGACCGCGACCAGCGCGCGTTGCTGCGGCGGCGCTACCTCGGGTTCGTGTTCCAGGGGTTCAACCTGCTCAGCCGCACCAGCGCGCTGGAGAATGTCGAGCTGCCGCTGCTGTACCGCGGCGACGACAAGAAGGCGCGGCGTGCCGCCGCGATGGGGGCGCTTGAGAAGGTCGGGCTGGACCGCTGGTGGGATCATACCCCCGCCGAACTG
>NZ_LSJO01000066.1:0-778 GCF_001556735.1 Sphingomonas sp. CCH9-F2
CCGCCACGACGCGCCTGGTACGCCGGCCGCCGCGGTGGCGGTGGCCGGACCGGACGGGCGCACGGTGGCGCGGGTGCGCTTCGGCGTGGCGCGCGACATCACCACGCTGGGCCGCCGGCTGCTGTTGCTGGCGATCGCGGGATCGGTGCTGCTGCTGCTGCTGGTGCTGACGATGCTGCGCCGGATGATCGGCGAACAGGTGCTGGCCCCGCTGGCGCTGGTCGAGCGGCATATGGAGCGGGTGCGCGCCAGCGGATCGCTGGCGCCGCTGCGCGACGATGGCCGCCGCGACGAGATCGGCGCGCTGGGGCGCAGTTTCAACGCGATGCTGCGCCAGCTGCACGACCTGCGCGAGCAGAACGAGGTGCAGAGCTTCGCGCTGGGCCGGTCGGAAAGCGCGGTGGCGGTGATGCACAATGTCCGCAACGCGCTGTCGCCGGTCAGCGCGGTGTTGAGCCACGACGATGCGCGCGGCGCGCCGGTCGACGCGGCGACGGTGCTGCGCGCGGTGCGCGAACTGGCGGAGGGGGACGTGCCCGCGGAGCGGCGCGCGCGGCTGGCGGCGTTCGTCGCGCAGGCGGTGACCGCGCTGGAGGAAGCGCGCGGGGGCCACGCGGCGCGGATGACGATCGGCCGCACCGCGCTGCGCCATGTCCTGGACATCATCGGCGCGCAGCAGGCGGCCGCGCATGAGCGCCCGCATCTCGCACCGTGCGACCTGACCGCGATCGTCGCGCAGAATGCCGCGATCGCGCGTTATGCCGCGGGTGCGGGTGCG
>NZ_LSJO01000660.1:0-37348 GCF_001556735.1 Sphingomonas sp. CCH9-F2
GTGGTCGAGCCGGCGATGCTCCGGCTCGCGATCCGGGGTCAGCAGCAGGTCGGCGGCGTTCCACGCCAGGTCGCGCACCGGCTGGCGCATCGTGGTGAGCGGCGGCCAGACATAGCCGGCCAGCGGATCGTCGCCGAACCCGGCCACCGACAGATCGCGCGGCAGCACCAGCCCACGACGATGCGCGGCGGTGAGCGCGCCGGCGGCCATGTCGTCCGATCCGGCGAAGATCGCGGTCGGCGGATCGGCGAGGTCGAGCAGCCGCTCGGCCGCGGCGGCGCCTGAGGGAAAATCGTAGCTGCCGCTTTCGATCAGCGCGGGGTCCGCCGTCACCCCCGCGTCCGCCAGCGCGGCGAGATAGCCGTCGCGGCGCTGCGCCGCGGTCGCGTAATCGGGGTGGCCGCCGATGTGCGCGATGCGGCGATGGCCGAGCGACAGGAGATGCGCGGTCATCTCCCGCGCGGCGCCGTGATTGTCGATCGACACCGCCGCGCTGTGCTCCGCCAAGAAACCCGGCGACACGCGCACCACCGGGATGCCGCGCCGCGCCAGCAGGTCGAGCACCGCCGCGTCGTCGCTGACGGGGGGTGTCAGGACGATCCCGTCCATCCGGCTGGTATCGACCAGCGCCTCGATCTGCTCCACCAGATGCGCGGAGGCGCGGTCATAGGGCTGGGCGATCATCCGCACGCCATCCGCCTCGCACCGGTCGCGGATGCCAGTCTGCATCGCATAGACGTAGCTGGGGCTGGGATTGTCGCACACCAGCGCGATCTGGAACGCGCGGCGCCCGGCCAGCGCGCGCGCGGCCAGATTGGGGCGGAAGTGCAGCGCCTCGACCGCCGCCTGCACGCGCGCGCGCGTCTCGGCCCCGACATAGCGTTCGTTGTTGAGCACGCGGCTGACGGTCTTGATCGAGACGCCGGCATGTTCGGATACGTGCTTGATCGTGGCGCGCAGGGGTTTGCCGTCGGTCATCGCCGGCTTCTGCCACGTCGCGGCGCCTGCCCGCAACCAGGGCGCCGCGCGTGCGTTGATGCGCAACCCCCGGTCCGGGGGCGGGAGATGAAGCGGACATGGGCGGTTATTCTAGCGACGCGACGGCCCACGACCGTGCCCGCGAACTGGAGCGCCGGGCCGAGATGGCGCCGACGTTCAGCGAGGCGCAGCTGCTGACCGCGCAGGCCGACTCGCTGCGCCGGTCGGCGGCGCGCCGCGGGCTGGGCGGGCTGGTGCCGCTGCTGCGCAACTGACGCCGGGCGGCCCGCGTCAGGCGGGCTGATCGATCAGCGCGTCGATCTCATTCGCGGCGATCTTCAGCAGCCGTTCCAGCACGTCGTCGTCGATCGCGCCGTCATGCGCCAGCCGGTGGTGAAAAATCCCGCCGGCAAGGATCAGGATCGTTTCGGCGACACAGTCGAACCGGCGCCCGTTCGCATGCGGCGCCAGGATGCGCAGCGCATCGACCAGCCGGTCGTGCAGCCGCGCCTCGAGCTGGCGGAAGATATCCGCGACTCGCACATTGCGTGCCGCCTCCGCCATGATCTCCGCGATCAGGGCCAGATCGGGGATGTCGCCGGACGCCACGAATCGGTCGACCCACGCGCGCAGCGCCGCCGGATCGTCGCAGGCGCAGGTTTCGTGGAGTTCGCCCTCGCGCAGATATTCGTCGAGGTCGCGTTCGACGATCGCGGCGACGATCGCCTCCTTGTTGGCGAAATCGCGGTAGATCTGGCCGACCAGCACACCCGACGCCTGCGAGATCGCGGCCATGCCAGTGGCGTGAAAGCCCTGTTCGGCAAAAAGTACGCGCGCCGCCTGAACCACTTTCTCCCGTCGTGCGTTGGCCTTTTCGCCTCTCTCGAGAGGCGCCGGGGGAGCATCCATGTCGGTGTGCGTCATTGCGTCTCTCTACTTGACGGCATGGTTTGTTCGCATTAGCAGCATTTGTGAGTGAGCGATCACTCACACTTTAGAACGAGAGTCGCATGACATACAAGGGGTGCGCGGTCGCCGCGCTGCTGTTCCTCCCGCTGGCCGCATGCGGGGGCGGAAAGGACGCTGCACAGCAGCAGCAACAGGCCCAGGCGGGTCCGCCGCAGGTCGGCGTCGTGACGGTGCAGCCGCAGTCGGTGACGCTGACGACGACGCTGCCCGGCCGGCTCACCGCCTATGAGACGTCGGAAGTGCGCCCGCAGGTCAGCGGCCTCATCACAGCGCGGCTGTTCCGCGAGGGCGATCAGGTGTCGAAGGGGCAGGCGCTCTACCGCATCGACCCGCAACCCTATGTGACGCAGGTCGCCAATGCCCGCGCCGCGCTGGCGCGCGCGCGCGCCGCGATCGCCTCCACCTCCGCGCTCCAGCGGCGCTATGGCGAGCTGGTCAAGATCAACGCCATCTCGCGACAGGATTACGACAACGCCCTGACGCAGGCGCAGCAGGCGCAGGCGGACGTCGCGGCGCAGTCCGCCGCGCTGCGCTCGGCCCAGATCGACCTGGCGCGCACCACCGTCCGCGCGCCGATTTCCGGGCGTATCGGGCGTTCGGTGGCGACCACTGGCGCGCTGGCGACCGCGGGGCAGGCCAATGCGCTGACCACGATCCAGCGGCTCGACCCGATCTATGTCGACGTGCCGCAATCGGCGGCCGACCTGCTCAAGCTGCGCCAGAAGATCGCCGCCGGCGACCTGTCGCGCGGCGGCGGCGCGGCGCGTGTCCGGCTGCGGCTGGACGACGGGTCGGTCTATCCGATCGAGGGGACGTTGCAGTTCGCCGACGTCAGCGTCGACCCCGCGACCGGCACGCAGACGATCCGCGCGCTGTTCCCCAATCCGCG
Organism: Sphingomonas sp. CCH9-F2; assembly: GCF_001556735.1. Classification (NCBI taxonomy): domain Bacteria; kingdom Pseudomonadati; phylum Pseudomonadota; class Alphaproteobacteria; order Sphingomonadales; family Sphingomonadaceae; genus Sphingomonas; species Sphingomonas sp. CCH9-F2. Next base: position 2,837 of record NZ_LSJO01000660.1, read on the forward strand.
CGCGCTGCTGCTGCCGGGTATGTACGTCCGCGCCGAGCTGGTCGAGGGGACGCAGGCCAATGCGATGCTGGTCCCGCAACGCGCGGTCAGCCGCGACGAGAAGGGTAATGCGGTCGCGATGATCGTCGGCCCCGACGGCAAGGTGCAGCCGCGCCCGCTGACGACCTCGCGCACGATCGGCGACGACTGGCTGGTGACCGGTGGGCTGAAGCCGGGCGACAAGGTGATCGTGGAAGGCGGCATGATGCTGCGCCCCGGCATGCCGGTGAAGGCGGTGCCGTATAATCCCAACGCCGCCCCTGCCCAGGGGCAGGGCCAGCCCGCCCAGGGCCAGCCCGCGGCGCAAGCGAAGTAACGCCCCATGTCACGCTTTTTCATCGATCGGCCCATCTTCGCATGGGTCATCGCGATCGTGCTCATGCTGGCGGGCGCGATCGCGATCCGCAGCCTGCCGATCGCGCAATTCCCGGAAATCGCGCCGCCCGCGGTGACGATCAACGCCATGTATCCGGGCGCCGATGCCGAAACGCTGGAACGCACGACCACGCAGGTGATCGAGCAGCAGCTGCGCGGGATCGACAACCTGCGCTATTTCTCGTCCTCGTCCTCGTCCTCGGGGACGCTGACGATCACGCTGACGTTCGAACAGGGCACCGACCCGGACATCGCGCAGGTCCAGGTGCAGAACAAGCTGCAGGCCGCCACCCCGCTGCTGCCGCAGGAAGTACAGCGCCAGGGGCTGCAGGTCGCCAAGTCGGCCGCGAACTTCTTGGTCATCGTCGGCATCTATTCCGACGACAATTCGCATAACGCCAACGACCTGGCCGACATGATCGTGTCGAAGTTCCAGGACCCGATCAGCCGCGTCAACGGCGTGGGCGAAATTCAGGTGTTCGGCGCGCAATATGCGATGCGCATCTGGGTCGATCCGCTCAAGCTCAACAGCTACCAGCTGACGATCGCGGACGTTTCCGCCGCGGTGCAGGCGCAGAACGCGCAGGTTTCCGCCGGCCAGATCGGCGGCGAACCATCGCCCAAGGAGCAGGAGCTGAACGCGACCGTTTCGGTCCAGTCGCGGCTCCAGACGCCCGAGCAGTTCGGCAACATCCGGCTGAAGACCGATGCCGGCGGTGCCGTCGTGCGACTGCGCGATGTCGCGCGGGTCGAACTGGGCGCCGAGAATTACGGCTTCGACACCAAGTACAACGGCAAATATGCCGCCGGCTTCGGCGTGAAGATGGCGTCGGGCGCCAACGCCCTTGCCACTGTGGAGGCGGTGAAGGCGCAGGCCGAGCAGATCGCCAGGACGCTGCCGTCCGACGTCAAGCTGGTCTATCCCTACGACACCACGCCGTTCGTGCGCCTGTCGGTGGAACAGGTGATCCACACGCTGGTCGAGGCGGTGGTGCTGGTCTTCCTCGTCATGTTCCTGTTCCTGCAGAACTGGCGCGCGACGTTGATCCCGACGATCGCGGTGCCGGTGGTGCTGCTGGGCACGTTCGCGATCATGGCGGTGGCCGGGTACAGCATCAACACGCTGACGCTGTTCGGCATGGTGCTGGCGATTGGCCTGCTGGTCGACGACGCGATCGTCGTGGTGGAGAATGTCGAGCGGCTGATCGTCACCGAACACCTCAGTCCGAGGGAAGCGGCGCGAAAGTCGATGGACGAGATCAGCAGCGCGCTGATCGGCATCGGCCTGGTGCTGTCCGCGGTGTTCCTGCCGATGGCGTTCTTCGGCGGATCGACCGGCGTCATCTATCGCCAGTTCTCGATCACGATCGTGTCGGCGATGGTCCTGTCGGTCGCGGTCGCGCTGATCCTGACCCCGGCGCTGTGCGCGACGATCCTGAAGCCGCACGATCCGGACAAGGGGCAGGGCAACGGGCCGGTCGCGCGGTTCTTCCGCTGGTTCAACGAGAAGTTCGACAACGGCCAGCGCCACTACGAGCGCGGCGTGCGGCGTTCCGCGCGCAGCTGGAAGCGGTCGATGCTGGTGTACCTGCTGATCGTCGCGGGCGTCGCGCTGCTGTTCGTGCGACTGCCGTCGGGCTTCCTGCCCGATGAGGACCAGGGCACCGTCATCGCGCTGGTGCAGGGGCCGTCGGGGGCGACCAGCGGACGCACCGACAAGGGGCTGGATCTGGTGCGCAACCACTTCCTGGGCGCGGAAAAGGCCAATGTCGCGGGCGTGTTCACGATCAACGGCTTCAGCTTCGCCGGGCAGGGGCAGAACACCGGGCTGGCGTTCATCAACCTGAAGCCGTGGGAGGACCGCTCCGGCGCCGAGAACAAGGCGCAGACGATCGCCGGGCGCGCGATGGGGGCGTTCAGTCAGTACAAGGACGGGATGATCTTCGCGCTGGTCCCGCCCGCGGTGCAGGAACTGGGCAATGCCACCGGCTTCGACCTCCAGCTGGTCGACACCGGCGGGATCGGGCACGAGCGGCTGACCCAGGCGCGCAACATGATGCTGGGCATGGCGATGCAGGACAAGTCGCTGGCGCAGGTGCGCCCGCTGAGCCTGGAGGATGCCCCGCAGCTGAAGGTCAATGTCGACGAGGACAAGGCGCGCGCGCTGGGGCTGGATCTCAGCCAGGTCAACTCGACCATCTCGACGGCCTGGGGCGGCGCCTACGTCAACGACTTCATCGACCGCGGGCGCGTGAAGCGCGTCTATGTGCAGGCCGATACGCCCTATCGCCTGCGACCGGAGGACATCGGGTCGTTCTTCGTCCGCGGCGCGGACGGGCAGATGGTGCCCTATACCGCGTTCACCACCCTGTCCTGGGCCAACGCGCCGGTCGCGCTGACCCGCTACAATGGCCAGCCGGCGATGCAGCTGCAAGGCTCGCCCGCGCCGGGCCAGAGCACGGGTGCGGCGATGAAGGCGATGGAGGCGATCCATGCGAAGCTGCCGCCGGGCACGACGCTGGAATGGACCGGCCTGTCGTATGAAGAGAAACTGTCGGGCGGGCAGGCACCGGCGCTCTACGCCCTGTCGCTGCTGATCGTGTTCCTGTGCCTGGCGGCGCTGTACGAAAGCTGGTCGGTGCCGATCTCGGTGCTGCTGGTGGTGCCGCTGGGCGTGGCGGGTGCGTTGCTGGCGGCGTGGCTGACCGGGCTGAACAACGACATCTATCTGCAGGTCGGCCTGATCACCACAATCGGCGTGGCGGCGAAGAACGCGATCCTGATCGTCGAATTCGCCGAGGAGCGGATTGCCGAGGGGATGAAGCCGTTCGACGCCGCGGTGGAGGCAGCAAAGCTTCGGCTTCGCCCGATCCTGATGACCTCGCTCGCCTTCGTGTTCGGCGTGCTGCCGCTGGCGGTATCGACCGGCGCGGGCGCGGGCGGACAGAATGCGATCGGCCGGTCGGTGGTGGGCGGGATGCTCTCCGCGACGGTGCTGGGCATCTTCCTGGTGCCGGTGTTCTTCGTCGTCGTGCTGCGCCTGTTCGGGCAGGGGCACGAGGCGAAGCGCGACGACGACGATAACAGGCGCGATGCGGATGGTGACGCCGATCCGCATGGCGACGACCCCCGACCGGCTCATGAAGGAGCCTGATGTGACGAGCCGTATTTCCTTCGTGGCGCTGCTGGCGCTGGGCACCGCGCTGGCGGGCTGCAACCTGGCGCCGAAGTATCAGCGCCCCGACGGCGCGGTCCCTGCCGCGCTGCCGCAGGGCGGGGTCTATCCGCGCGCGGCGACCGACGCTCCCGACGTGACGCAGATCGGCTGGCGCGATTTCTTCCTGGACCCGAGGCTCCAGGGGGTGATCGAGCTGGGGCTGGCGAACAACCGCGATCTTCGCATCGCGGCGGCCAATGTGTTGCAGGCGCGCGCGCAATATCGCGTCCAGCGTGCCGATCTGGTCCCCAACACCTCGATCTCCGGCTCGGCGACGTTCACCAACAACCTGTTCGGCGCGACCGGCGGTGCAGGGGCGGGCGCCGGTGCGGGAGCTGGAGCGGGTGCCGGAGCAGGGGCCGGGGGCGCGGCGGTCGGGACCGGATCGTCGAACATCGAATTCTATTCGGTGAACGCCGGTTTTTCCGCGTTCGAGCTGGATCTGTTCGGGCGGGTGCGCAACCTGAACCGTGCGGCGCTGGAAAGCTATTTCGCGTCCGAGGAGGCGCAGCGCGCGACTCGCATCAGCCTGATCGCGGAGATCGCGACCGCGTGGCTGACGCTGGCGTCGGACCAGGAGCAGCTGCAGCTGTCGCGTGATACGCTGAAGGCGTTCGAGGAGACGCAGCGACTGACCCAGGCGCAATTCCGCGTCGGCGTCGCGTCCGAGCTGGAGGCGCGGCAGGCGGAAACCAATTACCAGTCGGCGCGCAACGATATCGCCGCGCTCCGGACGCGCATCGCGCAGGACCAGAATGCGCTCAACCTGCTGGTCGGCACCACCGTGCCCGCCGAGCAGTTGCCGAGCGGGCTGGGCGATCGCCCGCTGACCCGCGACGCGCTGCCCGGCGACGTGTCGTCCGAGGTGCTGCTGCGCCGTCCCGACGTCCTCCAGGCCGAGCATCAGCTGATCGCGCAGAACGCCAATATCGGCGCGGCGCGCGCGGCGTTCTTCCCGCGCATCTCGCTGACCGCGACGGTCGGGACGATCTCGACCGCGCTGTCCGGCCTGTTCGGCGGGGGATCGTTCACCTACACCGGCGCGCCGTCGCTGGCGCTGCCGCTGTTCGACGGCGGGCGCAATGCCGCGAACCTGGATTATGCCAAGGCGTCGCAGCAGGCAGCGGTCGCCAGTTACGAAAAGGCGATCCAGACCGCGTTCCGCGAAGTGTCCGACGCGCTCGCGACTCGCGGCACGATCGGCGAGCAGGTGGCGGCGCAGGCCGCGCGCGCCAATGCCGCCGGCGTGACGTCGCGGCTGTCGGAAGCGCGCTACCGTGCCGGGGTCGATTCGTTCCTCGTCTCGCTGGATGCGCAGCGTACCGCCTATGCCGCGCGGCAACAGCTGGTGACGACGCGCCTCGCGCAGGCGAGCAACCTGGTGGAGCTGTACCGGCGGCTCGGCGGGGGACTTAACTGATCCATATTGCGTGACGGATCGTTTGGCGTACACTCTCGTTCGCAAAATGAGAGGATGAGCCGATGATGCCGCAAGAGCGCAACGGTGACGAGACGATGGTGATCCTGCAGACATTGCTCTGCATGATGCGGGAAAAGAACCTGCTGTCTCGTGCCGATATCGAGGAGCTGTGCAGCCGGGTGGCGATGCGCGCCGCCCAGGCGGAGCGTGATCCGATTCCCTGCTGTGCGCAGGCGGCGACCGCCGCGGCGAACGAAATGGCGAAGATCGGCGACTACATCGGCAAGCATTACGGCGGGAAGCACCGCCGCATCTGAGCGGGCGCCGGCGTGCAGCACGCCGCGTCCGTCATATCGCAATGTCATGCCGGACTTGATCCGGCATCCCCTGCGTCGCGTGCCCCCAAACCGTTCAAGTCGCGCCGACGTGGACCATGGATCACCGTCAGGCTGACGCCTCTCCGATGAGGAGCGTCGCCAGCCCTTCGAATCCGCTTCGGCGGACGCAGCCGTCTTTCACCCCTCTCCCAACCCGCGCTTGAGGAAACGCGCCGCAGCGATGCGGCGCCTTTCCTGCTTCCGGCCGCCGGGCGGCGCGCCTCAGTCGAGCCGGCGCGCCAGTTCCACGTTCAGCCCCAGCGCGATCAGCGTGCCGAGCGCGCCCGACAGCAGGTACGCCCCCGCCGCGACCAGCCCGAACGCCTCGGTCAGCGCCAGCGCCGCCAGCGGGGCGAAGCCCGCGCCGAACAGCCACGCCAGATCCGACGTCAGCGCCGCCCCGGTATAGCGCGCGCGCTTCGGAAAATTGTTGGTGACCGCGCCCGACGACTGGCCGAACGAAAGGCCCAGCAGGATGAAGCCCATCACCATGAACAGCACCTCGCCCGCGCTGCCCGCGCCCAGCAGCTGCGGCGCGAAGCCGCTGAACACCGCGATTCCGGCGGCGGTATAGCCCAGCACGCTGCGCCGCCCGATCCGGTCCGCCAGCATTCCCGACAGCACGATCGCGCCGATCCCGACGAACCCGCCGGCCATCTCGATCAGCAGGAAGCGGGTGATATCCTCCTGCGTGTACAGCGCGACCCACGACAGCGGGAACACCGTGACCATGTGGAACAGCGCGAAGCTGGCCAGCGGGGCGAAGGCGCCAATGATGATGTTGCGCCACTGCGCCTTGATCGTCGCGGTGACGCGCGATGGCGTCAGTTCGCGGCTCTTGAACGATTCCTCATATTCCGGCGTCACGACGATGCGCAGCCGCGCGAACAGCGCCACGACGTTGAGCGCGAAGGCGACGAAGAACGGATAGCGCCAGCCCCACGACAGGAAATCCTCGCTCGGCAGCAGCGACACGAACGCGAACAGCCCCGACGCCACGATCAGCCCCAGCGGCGCGCCCAGCTGCGGCACCATCGCCCACCAGCCGCGATGCTTTTCGGGCGCGTTGATCGCCAGCAACGAGGGCAGGCCGTCCCACGCGCCGCCTAGCGCGATCCCCTGGCCGATGCGGAACAGCGCCAGCAGCACCGCCGCCAGCCCGCCGATCGTGGCATAGGTGGGCAGGAACGACACCAGCACCGTCGACGTGCCCAGCAGGAACAGCGCGATCGTCAGCTTCGTGCCGCGGCCGTAGCGCCGGTCGATCTTCATGAAGATCTGCGTCCCCACCGGCCGCGCGATGAACGCCAGCGGGAACAGCGCGAACGACCACAAGGTCCCGGTGATCCGGTCGAGATAGGGGAAGACGACCGCCGGGAAGACGAGTACCGAGGCGATCGCATAGACGAAGAAGTCGAAGAATTCCGACGTGCGCCCGATGATGACCCCGATCGCGATGTCGGCGGGGCGGACGTGCGGGTCGCCGTCCGTGTGGAGCGCACGGGCGTCGCGTTCGAGCGATGCGGAGGTCGAGGTGGTCATAGGGCGCTGGCCATGGAAAGGGTTCCGATCGGACGTATTGAACCGCGCAATAGCGTAGCGCGTTCAACGATGGGATGGGACAAAATGTCCTATTCCGCTGCACCGCACAAAAGTCTAGGCGCGCCGCATGATCTTCCGTGTTTCCCATCGCGCCAGGATTCGCGGCGCGCTGCTGGCCGGGGCGCTGACCACGCTCGGCGGATGCAACACCGTGGTGATGAATCCGGCGGGCGACGTCGCGCGCCAGCAATCGTCGCTGATCGTCTGGTCGACGGTGCTGATGCTGCTCATCATCGTCCCGGTAATGATCCTGACGGTGCTGTTCGCCTGGCGCTATCGCGAGGGAAACAAGGATGCGCCCTACGAGCCGGACTGGGACCATTCGACCCAGCTGGAACTGGTGATCTGGTCGGCACCGCTGCTGATCATCATCGCGCTGGGCGCGCTGACCTGGGTCAGCACCCACCTGCTCGACCCCTATCGCCCGCTCGCGCCCGGTTCGAAGGCCGCGCCCGGCAAGACCACCGCCCCCGCCGCCGCCGCCCCGGCGCCGCTGGTGGTGGAGGTGGTGTCGCTCGACTGGAAATGGCTGTTCATCTATCCCGAACAGGGGGTGGCGACGGTCAATGAACTGGTCGTGCCGGTCGACCGCCCGGTGCGGTTCCAGATGACGTCGTCGAGCGTGATGAACACGCTGTGGATCCCCGCGATGGCGGGCATGATCTATACCATGCCGGGCATGGAGACGGTGCTGCACGGCGTCCTGAACGAGCGCGGGAAATTCCAGGGCCAGTCCGCCAATTACAGCGGCGCGGGCTTTTCGGGGATGCATTTCTGGACCCATTCGGTCAGCCCGTCGCGGTTCGACCAATGGGTGGCGGGCGTGAAGCGCCAGCCGCGCCGGCTGGACGCGGGCACCTATCTGCAACTGGAGCGGCCGAGCGAGAACGTCCGCCCGATCGGTTTCGGCGCGGTCGACCCAGCACTGTTCCGCCGCATCGTCGCGATGTGCGTGAAGCCGGGGACGCCGTGCATGCAGGGCATGTCGCATGGCGGCCCGGCGGTGAACGACCGCGCGCCGCGCGCCGGCGAGGCGGAAGGCGCGCTGACCCGCGAGCCGGGCGAGAAGGGCGAAAGCCCGCACCTCAGCGCGCCGCACGGCCCGGCGCATGGCCAGGGCGACCCCGGCGACGCCAGCAACCGCAACATGACGCAGCTCGATCATTTTCCCGCGCGCCCGCGCGCCGATGCCCGCCAGCGGGCCTGAGGACACCATGTCGGACGACCTCATCAAGACGATCTTCGGGCGGCTGACGCTCGACAGCTTCCCGATCCACGAACCGATCCTGGTCGGCACCTTCGCGGTCGTCGCGCTGGGCGGCATCGCGCTGCTGGGGGCGCTCACCTATTTCAAGCTGTGGCGCTACCTGTGGACCGAATGGTTCACCAGCGTGGACCACAAGAAGATCGGCATCATGTACATCGTACTGGCGCTGGTCATGCTGTTGCGCGGCTTCGCCGACGCGATCATGATGCGCCTGCAACAGGCGCTCGCCTTCAACGGCAGCGAAGGCTATCTGAACGCGCACCACTACGATCAGGTGTTCACCGCCCACGGCGTCATCATGATCTTCTTCGTGGCGATGCCGTTCGTCACCGGGCTGATGAACTATGTCGTCCCGCTGCAGATCGGCGCGCGCGACGTCAGCTTCCCGTTCCTCAACAATTTCAGCTTCTGGATGACCGTCGCGGGCGCGGTGACGGTGATGGCCAGCCTGTTCGTCGGCGAATTCGCGCGCACCGGCTGGCTGGCGATGGCGCCGCTGTCGGGGCTGGATTATTCGCCTGACGTCGGGGTCGATTACTATATCTGGGCCTTGCAGATCGCGGGCGTCGGCACCTTGCTGTCGGGCGTCAACCTGATCGCGACGATCGTGAAGATGCGCGCGCCGGGGATGGGCCTGATGAAGATGCCGATCTTCACCTGGTCCGCGCTGGTCACCAACGTGCTGATCGTCGCCGCCTTCCCTGTGCTGACCGCGGTACTGGCGATGCTGAGCCTCGATCGCTACGTCGGCACCAATTTCTTCACGAACACCGGCGGGGGCAACCCGATGATGTACGTGAACATGATCTGGATCTGGGGTCACCCGGAGGTGTACATCCTGATCCTGCCGGCGTTCGGCGTCTTTTCCGAGGTCGTCTCGACCTTCTCGGGCAAGCGGCTGTTCGGCTATACCTCGATGGTCTATGCGCTGATCGTCATCTGCATCCTGTCGTACCTGGTGTGGCTGCACCATTTCTTCACGATGGGATCGGGCGCCAGCGTCAACAGCTTCTTCGGCATCACCACGATGATCATCTCGATCCCCACGGGCGCGAAGATCTTCAACTGGCTGTTCACGATGTACCGCGGGCGCATCCGCTTCGAGCTGCCGATGATGTGGTCGGTCGCGTTCATGCTGACGTTCGTGATCGGCGGGATGACCGGCGTGATGCTGGCGGTGCCGCCGGCCGACTTCCAGTTCCACAACTCGCTGTTCCTGGTGGCGCATTTCCACAACGTCATCATCGGCGGCGTGCTGTTCGGGATGTTCGCGGGCGTCAATTACTGGTGGCCCAAGGCGTTCGGGTTCAAACTGGACAAGTTCTGGGGCACGATCAGCTTCTGGTGCTGGGTGGTCGGCTTCTGGGTCGCGTTCACGCCGCTCTACATCCTGGGCCTGATGGGCGTCACCCGCCGGCTGCGCGTGTTCGACGACCCCAGCCTGCACATCTGGTTCATCATCGCCGGCATCGGCGCGGCGATCATCGCCGCCGGGATCGGCGCGATGCTGATGCAATTCTACGTCAGCATCCGCGACCGCGAGAAGCTGCGCGACGTCACGGGCGACCCGTGGAACGCGCGCACGCTGGAATGGGCGACGTCCTCGCCCCCGCCGGCCTATAATTTCGCGTTCACCCCGGTGATCCACGATCTGGACGCTTGGCACGACATGAAGGCGAAGAAGGCCGCGCGCCCGACCGAAGGGTTCCGCGCGATCCACATGCCGAAGAATACCGGCGCGGGGGTGATCCTGGCCGGGCTGGCGCTGGTCTTCGGCCTGGCGATGATCTGGTACATCTGGTGGCTGGCGGCGGTGGCGTTCGTCGCGCTGCTGGCGGTCGCGATCGGGCATACGTTCAACTACGACCGCGATTTCCACATCCCGGTCGAGGACGTGATCGCGTCCGAGGACATTCGCACCCGCCAGCTCCAGACCGCGGAAGTATAAGACGATGGCGACCACCACCCCCACCGCCGCGGCCGGCGAGCCGCCGGCCTATTACGAGCTGGACGAGCATCCGCACCCGCCGGGCGGCAGCACGATGCTGGGCTTCTGGCTGTACCTGATGAGCGACTGCCTCATCTTCGCGATGCTGTTCGCGGCCTATGGCGTGTACGGCGGCAGCCTGGCGGGCGGGCCCGGCCCGCGCGAGCTGTTCGACCTGCCGCTGGTCGCGATCAACACCACGATGCTGCTGCTGTCGTCGATCACCTATGGCTTCGCGATGATCGCCACGGACGAGAAGCGCCAGTCGGCGGTCCTCGGCTGGCTGGGGGTGACCGCGCTGTTCGGCCTCGCCTTCCTCGCGATCGAGCTGTACGAATTCAGCCATCTGATCCACGAAGGGGCCGGGCCGCAGCGGTCGGCGTTCCTGTCCGCGTTCTTCACGCTTGTCGGCACGCACGGGCTGCACGTCACCTTCGGCCTGATCTGGCTGGCGGTGCTGGTGGTGCAGGTAATGCGCCGTGGGCTGATCGCCGATAACGTCCGCCGGCTGCAATGCCTGTCGATGTTCTGGCACTTCCTCGACGTCGTCTGGATCGGCGTCTTCACCTTCGTCTATCTGCTGGGAGTGCTGCGGTGAGCACGCACGACAATCCGCCCGTCCACAGCCATGAACATGGGCATGACCACGGCCATGGCCATCACGCGCACGACGATCATGGCGGCGCGGCGCACGGCACGCGCAAGGGCTATTGGACCGGCTTCATCCTGTCGGTGCTGCTGACCGCGCCGGCGTTCGCGCTGGTGATGACCGGGGTGATCGCCGACGCGCGGATCACCGCCGGGATCGTCACCGCGCTGGCGGCGGTGCAGATCGTCGTCCACATGGTCTACTTCCTGCACATGAACAGCAAGTCGGAGAACGGCTGGACGCTGCTGGCGCTGATCTTCACCGTCATCATCGTGGTGATCGCGATCGCCGGGTCGCTGTGGGTGATGTACAACATGAACGTGAACATGATGCCCGGCATGCATATGGAGATGACGAGCGGCGGCATGTGATGCGCGCGCGCATTCCGCTGGGGCTGGGCGCGCTGCTGGCGGCGGCGCTGCTCGCCGCGCTGGGGGTGTGGCAGGTCGAGCGGCGCGCGTGGAAGCTGGCGCTGATCGCGCGCGTCGATGCGCGGCTGGCGGCGGAGCCGGTGCCTGCGCCGGGGCCGGAGCGCTGGAGCGCGATCGGTGCGGACGATGCCTATACCCGCGTCACGGTGCGGGGCCGCTGGCTGCCGGTACGCCCCGCCTATGTGCAGGCGGTGACCGATCTGGGACCGGGCTTCTGGGTGGTCGCGCCGGTCGACACGGGCACCGGCATCGTCATGGTCAACCGCGGATTCGTCCCCGCAGCGCAGCGCGGCCGCGAGCGCGCGGCGAGCGGCGCCGCTTCGGTCGCCGGGCTGCTGCGCGTCAGCGAACCGGGCGGCGGCTTCCTGCGCCGCAACGATCCCGCAGGCGACCGCTGGTATTCGCGCGACGTCGCGGCGATCGCGCGCGCGCGCGGGCTGTCGCGCCCGGTCGCCCCCTATTTCGTCGATGCCGACGCCGGCCCGCAGGGGGGCGGGCCGGACGGCTGGCCACGTGGCGGGTTGACGGTGGTGCGATTCCGCAACAGCCATCTGACCTATGCGGTCACCTGGTTCACGCTGAGCGCAATGATGGCGTATTTCGCCTGGCGGATCATCCGCGCCGGACCAGCGCGTGACGACTGAGCGCGTCGCGGAGGCGCCGCCGGTCGACGAGACGCGGCGCCGCAACGTCCGGCTGCTGTCGGTGCTGCGCTGGCTGGCGGTCGGCGGGCAGCTGGCGACGATCCTGACCGTCCATTTCGTGATCGGCGTGCAGCTGCCGCTCGTCCCGATGCTGGCGGCGCTGGCGGCGCTGGTCGCGCTCAACATTGCGGTGCTGGCATGGGAGCGGATCGGCGAGGACCAGCTGTTCGCCATGCTGCTGGTCGACGTCACCTGCCTGACGATCCAGCTGTACCTGAGCGGCGGGGTCGGCAATCCGTTCGTGACACTGTACCTGCTCCAGGTGGTGCTGGCCGCGGTGCTGCTGCCGCCGTGGTCCAGCTGGGCGATGGTGGCGATCACCAGCGCGCTGTTCGCCTGGCTCGGCTGGGCCGCGCCGCCCTTCGCGCTGCCGGCGGGCTGGGGATCGACGCTGTCGGTCCCCTATGTCGTGGTCAGCTGGTTCAACTTCACGCTCGCCGCGATGCTGCTGGTGCAGTTCGTGACGCAGATCGTGCGCAACCTGTCCGAACGCGATGCGCGGCTGGCGGCACTGCGCCAGCGCGCGGCGGAGGAGGAGCATATCGTGCGCATGGGCCTGCTGGCCAGCGGGGCGGCGCACGAACTGGGCACGCCGCTCGCCTCGATCGCGGTGATGCTGGGCGACTGGCGCGGCGAACCGGCGATCGCGCGCGATCCCGCGCTGCTCGCCGACCTCGACGACATGCGCGCCGAGGTGATGCGCTGCAAGAACATCCTGTCGGGAATCCTGCTGGCGTCGGGCGAGGTGCGCGGGAATGCGCCGGCGCGCACGACGGTGCGCACCTTCCTGTCCGGGATCGTCGCCGACTGGCGCGGCAACGGCGCGGCGCAGGCCGAATACGACCACCTGATGAGCGGCGACCCGCGGATCGTCGCGGACAAGGCGCTGGCGCAGACGATCACCAACCTGCTCGACAATGCCGCGGAAGCGGGGGCGACCGCGATCCGGCTGTGCGCGGCGATCGACGGCGACCGGCTGGTGCTGGCGGTGCGCGACGACGGCGCGGGGTTCGACCCCGCTATTCTCGACGGGATCGGCAAACCCTATCTCAGCACCAAGGACCGGCGCGGCGCCGGGCTGGGGCTGTTCCTGGCCACCAATGTCCTGCGCACGCTTGGCGGCACGGTTTCGGCACGCAACCGCCCGTCCGGCGGCAGCGAAGTGACACTGGTGCTGCCGCTGGCGTCGCTGGCGATCGGGGAGGACGGCGGATGAGCGACGGCAACGCGCAGCGGCGGCTGCTCATCATCGAGGACGATGCGATGTTCGCGCGCACGCTGGCGCGCTCGTTCGAGCGGCGCGGCTATCGCGTTACCGCCATCGCCGGCCCGGCCGAGCTGGAGGCGGCGGTGGTCGCGCTGCGCCCCGACCATGCGGTGGTCGACCTGCGACTCGGCAACGCCTCCGGCCTGACCTGTGTGGAGCGGCTGCACGCGATCGACCCGGCGATGCGGATCGTCGTGCTGACCGGCTTCGCCAGCATCGCCACCGCGGTGGAGGCGGTGAAGCTGGGCGCGACCAACTATCTGTCGAAGCCCGCCAATTCCGACGATATCGAGGCCGCGTTCGAGGCATCGGGCACCGGTGACGCCAGCGTCGAGCTGGACGCCGCGCCCACGTCGCTGCGCACGCTGGAATGGGAACATATCCACCAGACGCTGGCGGACTGCGGCTTCAACGTGTCGGAAGCGGCGCGCCGGCTGGGGATGCACCGCCGCACGCTGGCCCGCAAGCTGGGCAAGCGGCACCTGTAGCATCGGAGCGTCGCCCCAGCGCAGACTCTCGTCGCCCCAGCGTAGACGCCTGTCGTCCCGGCCTGGACTCACGTTGCCCCAGCGAAGGCTGGGCCTTTTGCGGCTCCTGTTTCCCTCTTTACCGGGAGATCCCAGCCTTCGCTGGGATGACGATCGGTCGGGAAGGCGCCCTCGCGTCAGGTGCGCGCGCCGTCCAGCGCCGCTAGGTCGCCGCGCGCGCGGGCGCGGCGGCCATAGGCGAGTTCGAACAGCGGCGAGGCGATCAGTGTCGTGAGGATCGCCATCATCACCAGGATGGCGAACAGCGCCGGGCCAATGATCCCGCGTTGCAACCCGATGTTGATGATGATGAGCTCCATCAGCCCGCGCGCGTTCATCAGCGCGCCGATGCCCAATGCGGTCGCATTGTCCTGTCCGGTCAGCCGCGCCGCCGCCCAGCATGCGCCACCCTTCGCCAGCACCGATGCGGCGAAGATCGCCAGCGCCACCGCCAGCAGCGCCGGATCGGCGATCAGCGCCAGCTGCGTGTTGAGGCCGGAGAAGGTAAAGAACACCGGCAGCAGCAGCAGCACCGTCACCGGCTCCAGCTGCTGGCGCAACCCGTCGGCGAAGGCACCGCGCGGCATCACCACGCCCAGCAGGAAGCCGCCGAACACCGCATGCATCCCCACCGCGTCCATCGCGAAGGCGGCAAGCAGGAACAGCATCAGCGCGACGCCCAGGTCGCCGTGCGACACGCGCCCGGTCCGCGCGGCGCGCCGGCCGAGCGGCGCCAGCAACCGCGGGCCGAGACCCAGCACGACCACCGCGAACACGATCGCGCCGCCGATCGCCTTCACCGCCACCGCCGGCCCGTCGCCGAACGTCGCCAGCACGATCGCCAGCACCGTCCAGGCGCCCGCATCATCGATCGCCCCCGATGACAGCGACAGCGTACCCAGCGGCGTGTCCGACAGCCCGCGTTCGTGGATGATCCGCGCCAGCATCGGGAAGGCGGTGATCGCGATGCACGCGCCCAGGAACAGCGTCGCCTGCACCGGCGTCACCTGCGCGCTGAACAGGCTGGCCACGGTGCGCAGCCACGGCGCGATCGCGGCGGCGACCAGGAACGGTGCGACCATCCCCGACAGCGACACCGCCGCGGCGCTGCGCGCGCTCGCCCGGAAATGATCGGCGCGAAAGCCCAGCCCGACGATGAACATGTACAGGCCGACGCCCAGCTGCGCGATCGCGTAGAGTAGTCCGCGCATTTCGCGCGGGAACAGCCATTCCTGCACGCCCGGCGCCAGCAGCCCGAGCAGCGACGGACCGAGCACGACGCCCGCGATCATCTCCCCCACCACCTGCGGCTGTCCCAGCAGCCGGCGCGCGAGCCAGCCGACGCCGCGCGCGGCCGCGACGATCGCGAACAATTGCAGGAAGAACAGCACGCTCATCTGCGCCGGCGCCATGCGATCTTCCCCTGCTTCCCGCTTCGCCGTCCGCCCCCGCGACCGGTGGCGGCCGCCCTAGTGGTTTGCGGGCGACGGCTCAAGCGGCTGTTTACGTGGCCATAACCCCTGGGGCGTTACGCCGCCTTTCATGACGCGGCGAACCGGGGAATGAATGTGACGACGCTGGTGGCGACGCTGTACTGTCATGAAGCGCGCGGCGGCGCGCGCCATGCGGTGGCGCTGGGGGGGACGCTTCGCGACCCGGTGCGCGCGCCGCACGACGTGCTGGTCAGCGAGGTATCGGCGACCGGTTTCCGCATCCCCGCGACGGTTGCGCTGGCGCCGGGCGATTCGATCACCCTGGGGCTGGCCGGCATCGGCGCGCGCGCGGCGCGGGTCGTGCGCGAGGATGCCGGCGGCCAATATGGCTGCGCCTTCGTCAGCCCGCTGGACGACGCGGAACTGGCCGCGCTGCTCGCCCCGCCCGCCGACCCCGTGGTGCCTTGGCCAACCCCCGCGCCGCCCGCGGAAACCTCGATCGGCGACGGCGTGCAGGGGACGCGCGCGCTGCTGCTGACGATCGCGGCATGCCTGGCGGGGTGGATCGCGACGATCTGGGCCGCGTTCCGGCTGTTCTAGGGCCGCTCGCTCATCACCAGCACTTCGGTGGCGCGCTTGCGGCGCAGCGCGACGATCAGCACCCCGCCCAGCGCCAGCGCCGCCCCCGCGATCATCCGCACGTCGAGGTGATCGCCGGTCAGCGCGACGCCGAACGCCATGGTGGACAGCGGCGTCATCAGCGTCAGCGGCGCGATCAGGTTCGCTTCGTAGCGGGCGATCAGCCCGTAATAAGCGGTGTGTGCGAACACCGACACCAGCAGCGCGGCGAACAGCAGCGCGGCGACGAACGGCCAGCCCGCCGCGACCGAACTGCTCCACTGGCCCGTTTCGAACGCCGCCGACGCCAGCGCCAGCGGCGCGCACGAGGTGAGGCCGACCCACGCCTGGAACCGCAGCGGCGGCACGTCGGTCATCTGCTTCATCAGGATCGCGCCCAGCGACCCGGCAAAGGCGCAGGCGACGATGTAGAGCAGCCCGCCCGAGATCGCGATACCGCCCGGCCGCCACACCACCAGCAGCACCCCCGCCAGCGTCAGCGCGATCCCCAGCCCGCGCCGCCAGTGGATGCGTTCGTTCAGGATCACCACCGACAGCAATGTCGTGAACGGCACGCCGATCTGCACCACCACGGCGGCGGCGGAGGGGGAGGCGGTCTGCAACCCCAGGAACAGCAGCGCGAAATTGCCGCCGCCCATCAACAGCCCGATCGCGACGATCCGCCATGCCGGGCGCGGCATCGGCAACAGCCAGTGCGCGGTCGCGGCGACCACGATCGCGAAGCGCGCCGCGGCGAAGAACAGCGGCGGCACCTGCCAGTCGCTGACCACGATCTTGCTGACGACGTTGCTGAACCCCCAGATGAGGCACACCGCCACCAGCAACAGGAAATCGCGCACCCGCATGCCGCTGCCTTGGGCGGGCGGCGGCGGTAACGCAAGCGTCGGCGCGGGTCAGTCGGCGTCGATCCGCGCCAGCAACGCCCCCTCGGTCACCTGCGCGCCGGTGGTGGCGTGGAGCGCCGCCAGCGTGCCATCGAACGGCGCGGTCAGCGCATGCTCCATCTTCATCGCTTCCAGCACCAGCAGCTTCTGCCCGCGCACGACTCGCGCGCCAGTCTCCACCTCGACCGCGATCACGCGCCCCGGCATCGGCGCCAGGATCGCCCCATCGGCCGCGCCGCCGGCCGCACCGCCCGCGGCGCGGAACGGCGCCAGCGCCCAGGTCTGCCCGCCTTCGGAGATCAGGATGCTGGTATCGACCGCTTCGTCCGCGACGGGCGCATCGCCGAAGTCGATCGCGATCGGCTGCCCGTCGAGCAGGAACGTGCCGGCCCGGCGCGGCGCGGCGTTGAGGCGGAAGCCGGGCAGGAAGGCGGGGCCGGTCAGCTCCGCCGCGGCGGCGACCAGCGCTTCCTCGCTCGGCTCGGCGGGCGGCATCAGCGCATCGCCAGCGCGCGCGATCAGCCCGGTGTCCATCGCCCCGGCGACGAAATCGGGATGGTCCAGCGCCTCCACCAGGAAGCCGGCGTTGCTGCGCACCGGCCACACGATCGCCTCGTCCAGCGCATCGGCCAGCCGCGCGCGCGCTTCCTCGCGCGTGTCGCCATGCGCGATCAGCTTGGCGATCATCGGGTCGTACCAGGGCGAGATGACGCTGCCCTGTTCCACCCCGGTATCGACGCGCACGCCGGTGTCCGCGGGATCGCCCAGGTCGAACGCCTCCAGCGTGCCGATCGACGGCAGGAAGCCCTTCGCCGGATCCTCGGCATACAGCCGCGCCTCGATCGCATGGCCGTGGATCGACAGGTCGTCCTGCGTGACCGGCAGCGCCTCGCCCGCCGCGACGCGCAACTGCCATTCGACCAGATCGACCCCGGTGATCGCCTCGGTCACCGGATGCTCCACCTGCAACCGCGTGTTCATCTCCATGAACCAGATGCGGTCGGCCGACAGGCCGTCGCTGGCGTCGGCGATGAACTCGATCGTTCCCGCGCCGACGTAATCGACTGCGCGCGCGGCGCGCACCGCGGCGTCGCACACCGCCGCGCGCGTCGCCTCGTCCATGCCGGGGGCGGGCGCCTCCTCGATCACCTTCTGGTGACGGCGCTGGAGCGAACAGTCGCGCTCGAACAGGTGGACGACGTTGCCGTGGCGGTCGCCGAACACCTGCACCTCGATATGGCGGGGCGACAGGATGTACTTTTCGATCAGCACGCGATCGTCGCCGAACGCGGCAGCCGCCTCGCGGCGGCAAGAAGCGAGCGCATCGGCGAAGGCGGCGGCCTCATCGACCTGCCGCATCCCCTTGCCGCCGCCGCCGGCCACCGCCTTGATGAGCACCGGATAGCCGATCGCGTCCGCTTCGGCCGCCAGCCGCCCAGGCGACTGGTCCTCGCCCAGATAGCCGGGGGTGACGGGCACGCCGGCGGCGATCATCCGCGCCTTGGCCGCGTCCTTCAGCCCCATCGCGCGGATGCTGTCGGGGTTCGGGCCGACCCAGATCAGCCCGGCGTCGATGACGGCCTGCGCGAAGTCGGCATTTTCGCTGAGGAAGCCGTAGCCGGGGTGGATCGCCTGCGCACCCGTCTCGCGCGCGGCGGCCAGGATGCGTTCGGGCAGCAGATAGCTGTCGCGCGCCGGCGCCGGGCCGATCGCCACCGCCTCGTCCGCCTCGCGCAAATGCAGCGCGGCGGCGTCGGCCTCGGAATGGACCGCGACGGTGCGGATGCCCATCGCACGCGCGGTGCGGATGATACGGCAGGCGATCTCGCCGCGGTTGGCAATGAGCAGGGTGTGGATCATCGCGTTACATCCGAAAAATGCCGAAGCGCGGCGCGTCGGGGATCGGGGCGTTCGTCGCGACGCGCAGCGCCATGCCCAGGACGTCGCGGGTCTGCGCCGGGTCGATCACGCCGTCGTCCCACAGTCGCGCGGTCGCGTGATAGGGGTTGCCCTCCTCCTCATATTTTGCGCGGACCGGCGCCTTGAAGGTTTCGGCTTCCTCCGGCGTCCAGCGGTCGGCGTCGCGGTGGACGGTGGCGAGCACGCTGGCGGCCTGTTCCCCGCCCATCACGCTGATCCGCGCATTGGGCCAGGTGAACAGGAAGCGCGGGGAATAGGCGCGCCCGCACATGCCGTAATTGCCCGCGCCGAAACTGCCGCCGATCAGCACCGTCAGCTTCGGGACGGAGGCGGTGGCGACCGCGGTGACCAGCTTGGCGCCGTGCTTGGCGATCCCCTCCGCCTCATATTTCCCGCCGACCATGAAGCCGGAGATGTTCTGGAGGAACAGCAACGGCACGCGCCGCTGGCACGCCAGTTCGATGAAATGCGCGCCCTTCTGCGCGCTTTCGCTGAACAGCACGCCGTTGTTGGCGAGGATCGCGACCGGCTGGCCGTGAATCGCCGCGAAGCCGCAGACCAGCGACGCGCCGTACAGCGCCTTGAATTCGTGGAAGCGGCTGCCGTCGACCAGCCGCGCGATCACCTCATGCACGTCATAGGGCGCGCGCACGTCCTGCGGCACGATGCCGTACAGGTCGTCGGCGGGCAGCAGCGGCGCCGCGCCCTCCGGCAGCACGCCGTCCGACAGGCCGGGGGGCAGGGTGGCGACGATGTCGCGCACGATCGTCAGCGCATGTTCGTCGTCCTGCGCGACGTGATCGACCACGCCCGAACGGCGCCCGTGGGTTTCCGCGCCGCCCAGTTCCTCGGCGGAAATGACCTCGCCCGTAGCCGCCTTCACCAGCGGCGGGCCGGCGAGGAAGATCGTGCCCTGTTCGCGCACGATCACGGTTTCGTCGGACATGGCGGGGACATAGGCGCCGCCCGCGGTGCAGCTGCCCATCACGCAGGCGATCTGCGGGATGCCCAGCGCCGACATGTTCGCCTGGTTGAAGAAGATGCGGCCGAAATGGTCGCGGTCCGGGAATACCTCCGCCTGGTGCGGCAGGTTGGCACCGCCCGAATCGACCAGATAGATGCATGGCAGGCGGTTTTCCTGCGCGATCTCCTGCGCGCGCAGATGCTTCTTCACGGTCAGCGGATAATAGGTGCCGCCCTTCACCGTGGCATCGTTGCACACGATCATCACCAGCCGCCCGCTCACAGTACCGACGCCTGCGATCATCCCTGCGCCGGGTACCTCGTCATCGTAGAGGCCATTCGCCGCCAGCTGCCCGATCTCCAAGAAGGCGGTGCCGGGATCGAGCAGCCGTTCGACGCGCTCGCGCGGCAGCAGCTTGCCGCGCGCGACATGCCGCTCGCGGCTCTTCGCGTTGCCGCCCAGCGCGGCGGCGGCAACACGCTCGCGCAGGTCGGCGGCCAGCGCGCGGTTGTGCGCGTCATTGGCGCGGAACGTCGCGTCGTCGCGCGACAGCGCGGTGGTGAGGGTGGGGGCGGTTATCACATCCTCCCCTTGCCGGGGAGGATAGGCGTCGTCGTCGTCATGCCGCCGCTCCGATCAGTTCGCGCCCGATCAGCATCCGGCGGATCTCGTTCGTCCCCGCGCCGATATCCAGCAGCTTGGCGTCGCGCAGATAGCGTTCGACCGGCCAGTCCTTGGTATAGCCGGCACCGCCCAGCGCCTGCACCGCCTCGCCCGCGACGCGAAAGGCGTTTTCACTGGCGTAGAGGATCGCGCCGGCCGCATCGAAGCGCGTCGTGCGGCCGGCGTCGCACGCCTGCGCCACCGCATAGACATAGGCGCGCGCCGAATTGAGCGCGACGTACATGTCGGCGACCTTGGCCTGCATCAGCTGGAAATGGCCGATCGGCACGCCGAACTGCTGGCGTTCGCGCACATAGGGCAGGACGGTGTCGAGGCACGCCTGCATGATCCCCAGCTGGATGCCCGCCAGCACGGTGCGCTCGTAATCCAGCCCGCTCATCAGCACGCCGACCCCGCCGTTCTCAGGCCCCATCACGTTGGCGGCCGGCACCTCGCAATCGGCGAACACCAGTTCCGCGGTGGGGCTGCCGCGCATCCCCATCTTGTCGATCTTCTGCCCGATCGAAAAGCCCGGCATGTCCTTTTCGATCAGGAACGTCGTCAGCCCGCGGCTGCCCTCCCCGGTGCGGGCATAGACGACCAGTACATCGGCATAAGGCGCGTTGGTGATCCAGAACTTCGTGCCGTTCAGCACCCAGCCGGCATCGGTCCGCTGCGCCTTCAGCTTCATCGACACCACGTCGGAGCCGGCCGACGCCTCCGACATCGCCAGGCTGCCGACATGCGCGCCGCTGATCAGGCGGGGGAGGTACTTGGCCTTCTGCTCAGGGCTGGCCCAGCGGCGGATCTGGTTGACGCACAGGTTGGAATGCGCGCCATAGCTGAGCCCGATCGACGCGGAGGCGCGCGCGACCTCCTCCTGCGCGACGACATGTTCGAGATAGCCCAGGCCCAGCCCGCCGTCGGCTTCCTCCACGGTGATGCCGTGGAGCCCCAGTTCGCCCATCTCCGGCCACAATTCGTCGCGCGGGAACCAGTCCTGCGCGTCGATCCGCGCCGCCAGCGGGGCGATCCGCTCCTCGGCGAAGCGGCGCGTGGTGTCGCGGATCATCTGCGCGTTCTCGCCCAGCGCGAAATCGAGGCCGTTCATGCGTCTCTCCTTTGGGGGCATCCTATCGGCGGCGCGCGCGACAGTAAAATTGCCGCGACACGCGCCAAACGATAGACGGCGTCTATGCTTGACCGTGCGCTGCTGCGTTATTTCCTCGCCGTCGTCGATCACGGCAGCTTCACCCGCGCCGCCGCCGCGTGCCGGGTGACGCAGCCGACGCTGTCGGCGGGGATCGCGAGGCTGGAAGCGTTGCTGGGCGAGCCGGTGCTGACGCGCACCAGCCGCCGGGTCGAACTGACCGCCGCGGGCAGCCGGCTGGTCGGCGCGGCGCGGCGGATCGAGGCGGAGTTCGCGCGCGCGGAGGGCGGCGGGGTGGCGAGCGCGCCCACCCGTCTGATCCGCATCGGCATCGTTTCCACGCTGCCGGCCGCGCTGGTCGGCGCAGCGGTGGCGCACGCGGTCGCGGCGGCGCCGGACGAGCGGCTGGAGGTGGTGGAGGGACGCGACCGCGAACTGGCCGCCGCGCTGGAGCGCGGGCGCATCGACGCGGTGATCGGTCCCGATGCGGGCGGCACGCCCTTGTTCGAGGAAGGCTATCGCGTGGCGATGGCCGCCGCGCATCCGCTGGCGGCCGAGGCGGCGGTCGCGGCCGAACGGATCGCGGGCGAACCGATGATCGTGCGCCGGCATTGCGAGGCGCTGAGCGAGGTCAGCCGCCATTTCACCAGCCGGGGCGTGCGCCCGTTCATGGCCGCGCGCACCACCAACGACGACCGCGCCCTGGCGCTGGTCGCGGCCGGGCTGGCGGTGACGGTGATGCCGGAATGCTTCGCGTGCGACGGCGTGGCGCTGGTGCCGCTGGAGGGCTTCGCGCGGCGGCGCGTGATCGGGCTGGCGACCGCCGCGGATTCGGCGCGGCGGGTGGCCGAAAGCCGGGCGGTCGCGACGCTGGCGGCGGCGCTGCGGGGATAGGATAGGACAGACCGTGGCAGGCCCCGGCCTTCGCTGGGGCGACGCTCCCCTCCGTCATCCCAGCGAAGGCTGAGGTCTTCCCGTGGGGCCACCGACGGACCGACCATCGACAGACCCCTGCCTGCGCAGGGGTGACGGTATCGGCTTAGGCCACCCGCTCACGCTGGATGGTGACGCCGCGCGGTTCCCCGCCTACACGTAACACAAGAAACCAAGGGGATGAGATGAGCCTGTTGCGCAGGAAGCCGATCGCGGTCGATCACAAGGGCGGGACCGAACTGGCGCGGACGCTGTCGTGGCCGCATCTGGTCGCGCTGGGGATCGGGGCGATCGTCGGCACCGGCATCCTGACGCTGATCGGGGTCGGCGCCGACCGCGCCGGGCCGGCCGTGATCCTGTCGTTCGTGATCGCGGGCGCGATCTGCGCGTGTGCGGCGCTCGCCTATGCCGAAATGGCGACGATGATCCCGGCATCGGGCAGCGCCTATACCTACAGCTATGTCGCGCTGGGGGAGGTGATCGCCTGGGTGATCGGCTGGTCGCTGATCCTCGAATATTCGCTGGTGGTGTCGACCGTGGCGGTCGGCTGGTCGGGCTATGCCTCCGCGCTGCTGACCCCATGGGGCTTTCCGGTCGCGCTGACGCAGGGGCCGGAACTGGGCGGGCTGGTCAACGTGCCGGCGGTGTTCATCATCGCGGTGGTCGCCGGGCTGCTGATGCTGGGGACGAAGGAAAGCGCGACGCTGAACGCGGTGCTGGTGGCGGTGAAGCTGGTCGCGCTGGGGGTGTTCGTCGCGGTCGCGCTGCCGCATTTCGACGCGGCGAACCTGACGCCGTTCATGCCGCACGGCTTCGCCAAATCGGTGTCGCCCGACGGGGCGGAGCGCGGCGTGATGGCGGCGGCGGCGATCATCTTCTTCGCCTTCTACGGCTTCGATGCGATATCGACCGCGGCGGAGGAGACGAAGAACCCCGGCCGCGACCTGGCGATCGGGATCGTCGGGTCGATGATCGGGTGCGTGGTGATCTACATGGGCGTCGCGATCACGGCGGTCGGCGCGCTGCGCTACACCGCCTTTGCCGACAGCCCGGAGCCGCTGGCGCTGATCCTGCGCGGGATCGGGCGGCCGGGCTTCGCGACCTTCCTGGCGGCCAGCGCGGTGATCGCGCTGCCGACGGTGCTGCTGGGCTTCCTGTTCGGGCAGAGCCGCATCTTCTTCGTGATGGCGCGCGACGGGCTGCTGCCCGCCTCGCTGGCGGAGGTGTCGCAGCGCGGCACGCCGGTGCGGATCACGATCCTGACCGCGATGCTGGTGGCGGTCATCGCCGGGGTGATGCCGATCGACGCGATCGCCGCGCTCGCCAACGCCGGCACGCTGGCGGCGTTCGTCGCGGTATGCGTCGCGATGCTGGTGATGCGCCGCCGCGAACCCGACGCGCCGCGCACCTTCCGCACCCCCGCCGCGCCGCTGGTCGGCACGATCGGCATCGCGGGATGCGTCTACCTGTTCTTCAGCCTGCCGACGACGACGCAGCTGTATTTCGTGCTGTGGAACGCCGCCGGGCTGGCGGTGTACTTTCTGTGGGGCCGCAAGCGCGCCGGGGCGGCGCTGGCGGGCTAGGCTGGTTGGCCGCCATGTCGTCACCCCAGCGAAGCCTGGGTCTCGTAATTGGCTGGCGGGCCGCGTTGCCGTCGGGAGATCCCAGCCTTCGCTGGGATGACGGTGGGGGAAGGGATACCGGCGGCCCCTCATTCGTCACGGATGCGGCGCGATCCCGTCCCACAGGTCGCGGTGGTCCGCGTCATGCCCGTCCATCCCCGGCTTGGTCAGGTAGCCGCGCGCCTCGGGGATGTGACTGTAGATCATCCGCAGCGGGCGTTCGTGCCATTGCACGTTGACGGTCCATTGGTCCGGGAAGAATTCCAGCGACGAATAGGGCAGGTGATCGTGGATCCACCACGCCAGCCGTTTCCAGTCGTCGGGCGCGGTGAAGGCGTCGGCGAAGCTGGTGACGACGATCGCGGCGGTCGCGCCCATCTGACCGCCGGCATCGCGCCGGTCCCAGATATGCCCCGCCAGGCTGCGTTCGTTGGGCGCGCAGCCATAGCCCTTGGCCGCACCCAGCGCATTGACCTCCGCCGACCGCAGGCCGGAACGGATCGACAGCCGCCCGAACGCATCCTGCAACGGCTCCAGCACGTCGGTGCACAGCCGAGTCCCCGCCGCGATCGCCAGATCGGGATCGTCGGGCACATTGGCCAGCCCGTGCATCGCGGCGATTTCCGAATAGAGGAAATCGCGCATGTAGAAGCTTTTCGACAATGGCACCCGGCCCAGCTCGGCCAGCCGCGCGACGGTCTGCGGTTTGTTCACACGCACTCTCCCCGGCGCGCGACGTAGCGGCAAGTGGGGGGCGGCGCGAGCCTTTGTGACACTGATGTGTCCGCGAGCGGGACGCCGGGTAAGCGCCTAGCGCTTCTTTACGAACTCCGCGCGCAGCACCAGTCCCTTGATCCCGTCGAAGCGGCAGTCGATTTCCTGCTCGTCGCCGGTCAGACGGATCGACTTGACCACCGTGCCGCGCTTCAGCGTCTGGCTGGTGCCCTTGACCTTCAGGTCCTTGATCAGCGTCACGCTGTCGCCATCGGCCAGCAGGTTGCCAACCGCGTCGCGCACCTCGACGCCGTCACCTGCGGGCACCGCCGCGGGCGCGCTCGCCTCGCCCGCCGGCACCCATTCGCCGGTCGCCTCATCATAGACGTAATCGTCGCTCATCCGCTTGCCCCCCAAAAGAAGAAGGGAGGGCGTTGCGGCCCTCCCTTCCAAAAAACGATGATCTTCCCGCGCGTTATGCGGCGAGCTTGCGCAGCACGTACTGCAGGATGCCGCCGTTCAGGAAATATTCCAGCTCGTTGACGGTATCGATGCGGCAGCGGGTCATGAACGTCTCGGTCGTGCCGTCCGGGCGGGCCAGCGTGACCTCCACGTCCTGGCGCGGGCGCAGCGATGCGACGCCGTGGATCGTGAACGTCTCGTCCCCGGTCAGCTTCAGCGTCTCGCGCGTCACGCCTTCGGCGAACTGGAGCGGCAGGACGCCCATGCCGACCAGGTTCGAGCGGTGGATGCGCTCGAAGCTTTCGGTGATGACCGCACGCACGCCCAGCAGGTTGGTGCCCTTCGCTGCCCAGTCGCGCGACGAACCGGTGCCATATTCCTTGCCGGCGACGATGACGAGCGGGGTGCCGTCGGCCTTGTGGCGCATCGCCGCGTCGTAGATCGGCATCACCTGGCCTTCGTAGCGGCTCATCCCGCCCTCGACGCCCGGCACCATCTCGTTCTTGATGCGGATGTTGGCGAAGGTGCCGCGCATCATCACCTCGTGATGGCCGCGGCGCGCGCCATAGCTGTTGAAGTCCTGCTTCGACACCTGATGCTCCTGGAGCCAGGTGCCCGCGGGGCTGTCCGCCTTGATCGAACCGGCGGGCGAGATGTGGTCGGTGGTGATCGAATCACCCAGGATCGCCAGCGGCTTGGCCTCGATGATGTCGGTCACCGGCGCCGGGGTCATGCCCATGCCGTCGAAATAGGGCGGGTTGGCGACATAGGTGGAACCGGCGCGCCACGTGTAGGTGTCCGAACCGGTCACGTCGATCGCCTGCCACTTGGCATCGCCGGCATAGACGTTGCCGTAGCGCGCGCGGAACATGCCGTCGTCGATGTTCGCGGCCATCAGGTCGGCGACTTCCTGGTTGGTCGGCCAGATATCCTTCAGGTACACGTCCGCGCCGTCCGAACCCTGGCCGATCGGCGTCGCGTTCATGTCGGTGGTGACGGTGCCCTTCAGCGCATAGGCGACGACCAAGGGCGGCGAGGCGAGGAAGTTGGCGCGCACGTCGGGCGACACGCGGCCCTCGAAGTTGCGGTTGCCCGACAGGACCGAAGCGGCGACGATATCGTTGCCGTTGATCGCGGCGGAGATCGGCGCGGCCAGCGGGCCGGAATTGCCGATGCAGGTGGTGCAACCATAGCCGACCAGGTTGAACCCGATCGCGTCGAGATCCGCCGACAGCCCGGCCTTGTCGAGGTAGTCGGTGACCACCTGCGACCCCGGCGCCAGCGAGGTCTTAACCCACGGCTTCGGCGTCAGGCCGCGCTCGCGGGCCTTACGCGCGACCAGCCCGGCGGCGACCAGCACCGACGGGTTCGACGTGTTGGTGCAGCTGGTGATCGCGGCGATCACGACGTCGCCGTCGCCGATGTCATGCCTGCGATCGTCCACCGCGACGCGCGCGGGGGCCGACTTGCCATAGGTCCTGGCCAGATCGGCGTTGAAGACGTCGTCGACCTTGTCCAGCGCGACCTTGTCCTGCGGGCGCTTCGGGCCGGCCAGCGAGGGCACGACCGTCGACATGTCCAGTTCCAGCGTGTCGGTGAACACGGGATCGGGGCTGTCGGCATGGCGCCACATGCCCTGCGCCTTGGCATAGGCCTCGGTCAGCGCGACCACCTCGTCCGGGCGACCGGTCAGGCGCATATAGTCCAGCGTCTTGTCGTCGACCGGGAAGAAGCCGCAGGTCGCGCCATATTCGGGCGCCATGTTGGCGATCGTCGCGCGATCGGCCAGCGTCATCTGGTCGAGGCCGGGGCCGTAGAATTCCACGAAGCGGCCGACGACGCCCTTGGCGCGCAGCATCTGCGTCACGGTCAGCACCAGATCGGTCGCGGTGATGCCCTCGCGCAGCGCGCCGGTCAGCTTGAAGCCGACGACCTCGGGGATCAGCATCGACACCGGCTGGCCGAGCATCGCGGCCTCCGCCTCGATCCCGCCGACGCCCCAGCCGAGCACGCCCAGCCCGTTGATCATCGTCGTGTGGCTGTCGGTGCCCACCAGCGTGTCGGGATAGGCGATCGTCGCGCCACCCTTGGCATGGTCGCCGGTTTCCTGCGACGCCCAGACGGCATGGCCGATATATTCCAGGTTCACCTGATGACAGATGCCGGTGCCCGGCGGCACGACCTTGAAATTGTCGAGCGCCTTCGATCCCCACTTCAGGAATTCGTAGCGCTCGGCATTGCGGGCATATTCCAGGTCGACGTTATCCTCGAACGCCTTGGGCGTGCCGAATTCGTCGACCATGACCGAGTGGTCGATGACGAGGTGGACGGGCACCTGCGGATTGATCTTCGCCGCGTCGCCGCCCAGCTTGGTGATAGCATCGCGCATCGCGGCCAGATCGACCACGCACGGCACGCCGGTGAAATCCTGCATCAGTACGCGCGCGGGGCGATACTGGATCTCGCGGTCCGAACGGCGCTCCTGCTGCCAGTCGACGATCGCCTTGATATCGTCCTGCGTGACGGTCACGCCGTCCTCGAAGCGCAGCATGTTCTCCAGCAGCACCTTCATCGAGAAGGGCAGACGGCTGATATCGCCGAACTTCTCCTCGGCGGTCTTGAGCGAGAAATAGTCGTAGGACGCGCCCCCGGCCGACAGGGTGGTACGGGCGTTCAGGGTATCCTGGCCGATGGCCGTCATGGGCGTGATCCTTCCTCAAGGGCCGGGCGCGCTCGGGGAGGCGGCAGGTGCCGCACGGGCGCGCGGAGGCGAATGTCCTATTTGCCGCGGGCGATAGCAGCGAGGGCGGCGGGGGGGAAGGGGGTTGACGCTGCGCCTGCGAACGCCCCTTCCGCACCCCCGCATCACGCGGGAAGCAGCAGGCCTTCCTTCGCGATCTTTTCCCTCCACACCAGCGGGGCGAGCTGGTGGACGTTGTTGCCCTCCGCATCGACCGCGACGGTGACGGGGAAGTCCTTGACCTCGAATTCGTAGATCGCCTCCATCCCCAGGTCCTCGAACCCCACGACCTTGCTGCCCTTGATCGCGCGCGCCACCAGATAGGCCGCGCCGCCGACTGCCATCAGATACGCGCTCCTCGCCTCGCGGATCGCGTCGGTGGCGGCCGGACCGCGCTCGGCCTTGCCGACCATCGCCAGCAGTCCCTGGTCCAGCATCATGCGCGTGAACTTGTCCATGCGCGTCGCGGTGGTGGGGCCGGCGGGGCCGACCACTTCCTCGCCCACCGGATCGACCGGGCCGACGTAATAGATCACGCGGCCGCGGAACTCGACCGGCAGCTGCTCGCCCTTCGCCAGCATGTCGGCGATGCGCTTGTGCGCGGCGTCGCGCCCGGTCAGCATCTTGCCGTTCAGCAGCAGCCGGTCGCCCTGCTTCCACGACTGCACCACCTCCGGCGTCAGCGTGTCGAGGTCGACGCGGATCGCGGCCTTGTCCGGCGTCCAGTTGACGTCGGGCCATTCCTCCAGCTTCGGCGCTTCCAGATAGACCGGGCCGGAGCCGTCGAGCGTGAAATGCGCGTGGCGGGTGGCGGCGCAATTGGGGATCATCGCCACCGGCTTCGACGCGGCGTGGGTCGGCCAGTCCATGATCTTGACGTCCAGGATCGTGGCCAGCCCGCCCAGCCCCTGCGCGCCGATGCCCAGCGCGTTGACCTTGTCGAAGATTTCGATGCGCAGCGTCTCCAGATCGTTCTTCGGCCCGCGCGCCTTCAGCTGCGCCATGTCGATCTGGCCCATCAGGCTTTCCTTGGCCAGCAACACCGCCTTTTCCGCGGTGCCGCCGATGCCGATCCCCAGCATCCCGGGCGGGCACCAACCGGCGCCCATCTGCGGGATCATCTCCAGCACCCAGTCGACGATCGAATCGCTGGGGTTCATCATCTTGAACTTCGACTTGTTCTCGCTGCCGCCGCCCTTGGCCGCGACGTCGACCTGCACCTTGGCGCCCGGCACCATCTCGACGTGCAGCACGCTGGGGGTGTTGTCGCGGGTGTTGCGGCGGGTGAAGGCGGGGTCGGCCAGGATCGAGGCGCGCAGCTTGTTCTCGGGGTGGAGATAGGCGCGGCGCACGCCTTCATCGACGACCTCCTGGAGCGAGCGGTCGCTCTCCAGCCGGCAATCCTGCCCCCATTTGACGAACACGGTGACGATGCCGGTGTCCTGGCAGATCGGGCGATGCCCCTCCGCGCACATCCGGCTGTTGGTCAGGATCTGCGCGATGGCGTCCTTCGCCGCGGGGCCCTGCTCGACCTTATAGGCCTCGCCCAGCGCGCGGATGTAATCCATCGGGTGATAGTAACTGATGAACTGGAGCGCGTCGGCCACACTCTCGATCAGGTCGGCTTCGCGGATGATCGTCGTCGTCATGGCCGCGCGGTGTAGGGCGGGTCGCCGTTTCGGGCAATATCGGACCGTTTGCGGGCATGGCAAACCCGCCGCCTAAGCATTTCCGTAACCATGGGCGGGTTACGCGGGCACGATGATGCGCCGTCTCCGCGAGCCTGCCCGTGACCTCGACGCCCGCGCCGGCCCCGGCGGCGCGCTGGGGCTGACGCCGGCACCCGACGACGGGTGCGAGGACGAGCGCCGCGCCGCCCTGCGTGCCGCGGCGGCGGTGTGGCCCGCGGCGATGGCGGTGCTGCTGGCGGTGCCGGCGGCGCTGATCGCGCTGGCCGCGCATCAGGGGCGCTATGACCTGGCCGTATCGCTGGCGTTGCGCGCCGGCCCGGCGCTGGTGCTGGCACCGGCCTGCCTGATGATCCTGACCGGCTGGGGGCGGATGATGGCGCACCGCCGCACCGCGGCGATGGCGCTGGCGGCAGCATGGATCGCCTTGTCGCTGTCGCTGCTCGGAATGGACGTTGCCGCGTTCGCCGCCGGGATCGGCGAAGCCGCCACCGTCGCGGTGACGGGCACCGCGATCGTCGTCGCGGCCGCGCTCTATCCGGTCCGCGCGGCGAGCATCGCCTTCGCGTCGATGCTGGCGGCGGTGATGATCGCCAACGACGGCATCACCGCGGCGTCGCTGGTGGCGACGGCGGTGGCGGCACTCTACGCCCTGGCTCAGCTGCACGGCGGGGTGACCGACCAGCGCGCGGCGCGCGCGCGGCGGGTGGAGCGCGCCGACGACGGGCGGGCGCGGCGGCTGATGGGCGAATATGAAACGCATGGCGCGGGCTGGTTCTGGCAGACCGACCGCCACGGGCGGATCAGCTATCTGTCCGCAAAGGTCGCTCAGCAGCTGCGCGGCGCGTCGGGGGTGGGGGCGGGCGAAGCTGACGCCGCTGCCGACCTGATCGGCCAGCCGCTGACCGCGATCTTCGCCGTCGAATCGCAGCAGCTGGAAACCGAACGCACCCTGTCGTTCCACATGTCGTCGCGCACGTCCTTTTCCGATTACACCGTCTGCCCCGCTGCGGCGGACGCACCGGAACGCTGGTGGTCGATTTCCGGCCGCGCGATCCATGACGAACTCGGCCGGTTCCAGGGGTTCGCCGGCTGGGGCGCGGACCTGACCGCGCGGCGCCGCGCCGATGCGGAGATCGCGCGTCTGGCGCTGTTCGACAGCCTGACCGGGTTGGCCAACCGCCAGCGGATGCGCCTGTCGCTGGAACAGGCGCTGACCCCGCAAGGCGGCGGGCACGGGTCGACCGGGCTGTTCCTGCTCGACCTCGACCGGTTCAAGGCGGTCAACGATACGCTGGGGCACCAGGTCGGCGACGAATTGCTCAAGGAGGTCGCGCAGCGGCTGCAGCGCACGATCGGCGAGGCGGGGCTGGTCGGGCGGCTGGGCGGCGACGAATTCCAGGTGGTGATCCCGCGCGAGGGCAATCGCGACCGGCTGGCGGCGCTGGCGGACCGCGTGATCGCGGCGCTGTCGCTGCCCTATCATATCGATCACGCGACGCTCTCGATCGGCTGTTCGATCGGCATCGCGGTCGCCCCGCTGCACGGCGATTCGCCTGAGACGCTGGTCCGCAATGCCGATCTGGCGCTGTACGCGGCCAAGGCCGACGGGCGCGGCGTCCACCGTTTCTATCGTGAGGAATTGCTGGAGGGCGCGCAGAACCGCAAGCGGCTGGAGGACGATCTGCGCCAGGCGCTGGGGCGCGACCAGTTCCACCTGACCTATCAGCCGGTCGTGTCGACGAAGGATGCGCTGATCGTCGGCTATGAGGCGCTGCTGCGCTGGGAACATCCGCAGCGCGGCGCGATCAGCCCGACCGATTTCGTGCCGGTGGCCGAGGAATGCGGGCTGATCGAATCGATCGGCGAATGGGTGATGCGCACCGCCTGTATGGAGGCGGCCGGCTGGCCCGACCATGTGCGCGTCGCGGTCAACGTCTCGCCGATCCAGTTCGCCAACCCCGCACTGCCCGCGATCGTCACCAGCGCGCTGGCGGCATCGGGGCTCGCCCCGCACCGGCTGGAGCTGGAGATCACCGAGGGCGTGTTCCTGAACGAGGATGCCTCGTCCGAACAGATGTTCCGCACGCTCAAGTCGATCGGGGTGCGGCTGGCGCTCGACGATTTCGGCACCGGCTATTCCAGCCTCGGCTATCTGAAGAAGGCGCCGTTCGACAAGATCAAGATCGACCAGAGCTTCGTGCGCGGCGCGATCCAGCCGGGCAACCGCAACGCCGCGATCATCAAGGCGATCGTCAGCCTGGCCGATACGCTGGGCATGGAAACCACCGCCGAGGGGGTCGAGCAGCAGGACGAGATCGCGCTGATCCGCGACCTGGGCTGCAGCCATATCCAGGGTTATGTCTATGGCCGCCCGGCGCGGCTGGCGACGGTGCGCGACCAGCTGGCGGCGGCGGGCGGCTATGCCGTGGCGATCGGGCACAAGACCAGCCGCGCGATCCGGCAGAAGATGCTGCGCACCGCGCGGCTGATGCTGGGCGAGGAAAGCGGCGAGGTGCGCATCCGCGATCTGTCCGCCACCGGCGTGATGATCGACGGCATCGACCTGCCGGAGGAGGCGGTCGGCTATCCGGTGCGGATCGAGCTGGAGGAGGGGCGCTGGGTCGCGGCGGTGATCCGCTGGGTCGATGACGGGCGCGCGGGTCTGCGGTTCGACCGCGCGCTGGCCGGGCGCGACATGGACGACGCAGGTGAGGGCGGCGCGTGGACGGCGGGCACGCCGCCGTCCTCTCCGGCGGCGCGCCGGGCCGGCGGACGGCGTTAACGCGCGCTTTACCATGCGATCCTAGACCGGGCCGGTTCCGCCCGCACGCCCGCGGGCGGTGGGAGAGCGCCGCGCATGTCCGTCCACCAACCGATCGTGCTGAGCGAGGAGATGCTGCTGGCGACGCGCTTTGCCGGGGCGACGCGCCATCCCAGCCCGCTGGTCGAATTATGGTCGATGCCCGGCTTCCTCGATCCGGGCGAATGCGACATCCTGATGCGCTATATCGACGCCAACCGGCGGCCGTCGCAGATCGCTTATGGTGCGGCGGATGCACGCACCAGCGAGACGTGCGCCTTCGATCCCGCGGCGCCGGTGGTGCAATTGCTGGACCTGCGCCTGTCGCTGCTGCTGGGCATCGCGCCCACGCTGGGCGAGCCGATCCAGGGCCAGCGTTATGGGCAGGGGCAGGAATATCGCCTGCACCACGATTATTTCGAGCCGCACCATCCCGATGCCGGCACCCATGCGTCGCGCTGCGGCAACCGTACCTGGACCGCGATGATCTACCTCAACGAACCCGAGGAAGGCGGTGAGACGCATTTCGCCTATCTGGAGGAAGCGTTCATACCCCGGCAGGGGACGATCCTGTGCTGGAACAACATCGGCGCCGACGGCCGGGCGAACCGCCACACGCTGCACGCCGGGCGTCCGGTGACGCGCGGCAGCAAGTATATCGTCACCAAATGGTATCGCGAGCGCGACTGGGCCGGGACGTCGCCTGCCGCCGGTGCGCCCCGCCCGGCGCGCCGTCATTCCGGAAAGCGGCGCCGCTGATCTCCCGCCGGGGGTGGCCAGCGGCCGCGCGATCCGATATTCCGTTGCCAAACGAAACGCGACGAGGAGAGTGGTGATGGCGACGCTGGCTCAGGTGGATACGTCCCGATACGCACCCGGCGAGTGGGAGGCGCGCGTCGATCTGGCCGCCGCCTACCGGCTGGTGGCGCTGTACGGCTGGGACGATCTGATCTTCACGCACCTGTCGGCGCGCGTACCGGGGCCGGAACACCATTTCCTCATCAACCCCTATGACATGATGTTCGAGGAGATCACCGCCTCCTCGCTGGTCAAGATCGACGTGGAGGGCAATCCGGTCGGCGCGACGACGCACCCAGTCAACCCGGCGGGCTTCACGATCCATTCCGCGATCCACATGGCGCGTGAGGATGCGCATGCAGTCATGCACCTGCACACGCCGCACGGTCAGGCGGTCAGCGCGATGGAATTCGGGCTGTTGCCGCATACCCAGACCGCGATGATCGCGGGACACGACGTCGCCTATCACGATTACGAAGGCATCGCGACCGACCTGGAGGAGCGCGAGCGGCTGGTGCAGGACATCGGCGACAAGAGCGTCATGATCCTGCGCAACCACGGCACGCTCGCGGTGGGCGACAGCGTCGCGTCGTGTTTCCTGCGGCTCTATTTCCTGGAGCGCGCTTGCGAGGCGCAGGTGCTGATGCTGTCCGCCGGGCGCGAGCACCTGAACAACCCGCCGCAGGGCGTCGAGGACAAGGTGGCCGGCCAGTCGAATCCGAAGGGGATGGGGATGCTGGCGCAGAAGCTGGCGTGGCCCGCGCTGCTGCGCAAGCTCGACCGGATCGACCCCGGCTATCGCGACTGACGGGCACGGGGCGGGGCATTGCCAGCGTCGCACAGGCGCGGCAAAGGCACGGGGCATGACGTCCCGGTCGTTCGATCGCGCGCCGGGGCGCCCGTTCCTGTGTGATCGCCCCGTCGGAGAAAGCCCTATGCGCCCGATCGTCCCCGTTGCCGCCACCGTGCTTGCCGTCACCCTGCTCGCCGCGTGCGGATCGAGCGAGAAGTCGACCACGGTCGGCGGCACGACCTTTGCCTCCGACGACAGCAAGGGCACGTCGACGATCACGAGCGAAAAGGGCATGATCCGCGCCACCGATGGCACCGCCGCGGCGAAGGTGACGATGCCGGCCTATGCGCCGCTCTATCCCGGCGCGGCCGTCACCGGAGTGATCGAGACCGAAAACATGGGGTAATCGCGGGAGCGGTACTCCGGGCTGTCACGAGATGAATG
>NZ_LSJO01000661.1:0-606 GCF_001556735.1 Sphingomonas sp. CCH9-F2
GTGTAGCATGGGTGTAGCGCTGGTGGCGCCGCGGCGAAGCCGCGTCGTCGGACGGATGCTGCGCCCCGCCGGCCGCGCTTGGCCGAGTCCCGTCGCGGCGCGCGACGGGCCGGCCTAGGCGTCCAGCGTCGCCAGCCGTTCGGCTTCGTCCTGCGCGATCAGCGCGCCGAGCAGTTCGTCCATCTCCCCCTGAAGGATTTCCGGCAGGCGGTGCAGCGTCAGGTTGATGCGATGATCGGTCACGCGCCCCTGCGGAAAGTTGTAGGTGCGGATTCGTTCGGAGCGGTCGCCCGATCCGACCATCGCGCGCCGCGTGCCCGATCGTTCCGCCGCCAGCCGCTCGCGCTCCGCCTCGTACAGGCGGGTGCGCAGCACCTTGAGCGCCTTGGCCTTGTTCTTGTGCTGCGACTTTTCGTCCTGCTGGATCACGACCAGCCCGGTGGGCAAATGGGTGATGCGCACCGCGCTGTCGGTGGTGTTGACCGACTGGCCGCCGGGACCGGACGAGCGATAGACGTCGATGCGCAGGTCCTTCGCCTCGTCGATCTGGACGTCGACCTCCTCCGCCTCGGGCAGGACCGCGACGGTCGCGGCGGAGGTGTGGAT
>NZ_LSJO01000662.1:0-6413 GCF_001556735.1 Sphingomonas sp. CCH9-F2
GTTGTGCAGATCGATGTGCCCGCCGTTGTGGGTCAGTTCGATCTGGTACACCACGCTCGGCGCGGTGGTGATGAGGTCGAGGTCGTATTCGCGCGTCAGCCGTTCCTGGATGATCTCCAGGTGCAGCAGCCCCAGGAACCCGCAGCGGAAGCCGAAGCCGAGCGCCGCCGACGTCTCCATCTCGAAACTGAACGAGGCATCGTTCAGGCGCAGCTTCGATATGCTCTCACGCAGCTTCTCGAAGTCGTTGGCATCGACGGGGAACAGCCCGCAGAACACCACCGGCTGCACTTCCTTGAACCCCGGCAGCGCCTGCGCCGCGGGCTTCTTGGCATCGGTCAGCGTGTCCCCGACGCGCGCCTGCGCCACGTCCTTGATCTGCGCGGTGATGAAGCCGATCTCGCCCGGCCCCAGTTCGGCGAGCTGCTCGATCTTCGGCCGGAAACAGCCGACGCGGTCGATCAGATGCTGCGTGCCGGCCTGCATGAAGGTGACCTGCTGGCCCTTCTTCAGCGTGCCGTCAATCACGCGCACCAGGATCATGACGCCCAGATACGGGTCGTACCAGCTGTCGACCAGCATCGCCTTGAGCGGCGCGGCCGGATCGCCCTTGGGCGGCGGGATCCGCTCGACCACCGCGTCCAGGATCTCCTCGATCCCGATGCCCGACTTGGCGCTGGCCAGCACGGCATGGCTGGCGTCGAGGCCGATGACGTCCTCGATCTCCTGCCGCACCTTCTCCGGCTCGGCGGCGGGCAGGTCGATCTTGTTGATGACAGGCACGATTTCATGGTCGTGCTCGATCGACTGATAGACGTTGGCCAGCGTCTGCGCCTCGACGCCCTGCGCGGCATCGACCACCAGCAACGCGCCCTCGCACGCCGCCAGGCTGCGCGATACCTCATAGGCGAAGTCGACGTGACCCGGCGTGTCCATCAGGTTCAGGACATGGCCCTTCCATTCCAGGCGCACGGTCTGCGCCTTGATGGTGATGCCGCGCTCCTTCTCGATCTCCATGTTGTCGAGCACCTGCGCGCTCATCTCGCGCTCCGACAGGCCGCCGGTGCGCTGGATCAGCCGGTCGGCGAGCGTCGACTTGCCATGGTCGATATGGGCGATGATCGAGAAATTGCGGATCTTGTCGAGCGGTGTGGCCATGATCCTCGCGCGCCTAGCGCAGCAACGGGCGCGGTGCTAGGGGCAGGCGCGTCATTGGGTGGCCGCTCGCCTTCCCGGACGGATCGTGCGGTGCAGGGGAGCGGCATGATGCAAAGGGGTAATGCGATGAGGAACCGTTCGTTCGCCACCATGCTGACGGGGGCGGCAATGTGCGCCGTCCTGGCGACCGCCGCACCGGCATCTGCGCAGCGGCTGGCGGGGCCATCGTCCGGCCAGAAGCTTCAGGAAAAGACCGCGGCGGACGTACCCCATTGCACCCGCAAACTGGGCACGCTGTCGATCGTCGACGGCGACAATACGTCCTACTGGACCGCCTGGTCGCTGGCCCCGCCGTCGAAGCTGCTGAAGGTGCTGGTCGCACGCTCGGGCTGCTTCAACCTGGTCGACCGCGGCAGCGGGCTGAACGCCGCGGAGCGTGAACGCGCGATCGGCGGCAACCTGGGCCTCCAGCGCGGCTCGAACGTCGGGCAGGGCCAGGTGAAGGCCGCCGACTACGTGCTGGTCGCCGAAGTGCAGGGCGCCAACAGCGACACCAGCGGCAGCGGCGTCGCCGGCGGAATCGGCGGCCTGCTGGGCGGGCGCGTCGGCGGCCTGCTGGGCGGCATCAAGAGCAAGAAGATGGAGGCGAACACCGTCCTGTCGCTCACCAACGTGCGCACGACCGAGACGATCGCCACCGAGGAAGGCTATGCCGCGAAGAACAACCTGTCGATCGGCGGCGGCGGCTTCTACGCGATCGGCGGCGCGGTCGGCGGCGGATACGACAATACCGACATCGGCCGGATCGTGACGCTGTCGTTCATCCAGGCCTATTCGAAGATGGTCGGTTCACTGGGCCTCATCACCCCCGGCGCGGCGGGCACGGCGCAGGCCGCCCCGGCCAAGACCTTCACCGCGCAGGCGCCGGTCGCGCTGCGCGCCTCCGCGGTCGCATCGGCCAAGGTGATCCGCACCATCCCGGCGGGTAGCATCGTCTATCCGACCGGCAACAAGAACGGCCTGTGGTGGGAAGTCGCCGACGAGAACGACAATGTCGGCTGGGTGCTGAACACCAAGCTGGCGCCGACGCAGCAGGCCGCGAACGCGCCCGACATCCACTGATCCGGGGCGGCGGCCGCGCGCGCAGGCGCGGTCGCCGCTCAGCTGGCGGCGCGGATCGCGTCCAGCGCGTTGAGGTAGCGCCGGCTCCCCTCCCCCGTGACCAGCGCCCAGCGCACGCCGCGCCGCTCCAGCTCGCGGCGCGACAGGTCCATGAAGCGCGCGCGCTCGGCGGTGCCGCCGTAGATGCGCACGCTGTCCGCCTGCCACGGCAGATCGATGTCGAACAGCAGATACAGGTCGGCCGGGCTATTCCATGCCGCGAGCCACGGATCGCGGCGGCCGAACATCATGTCGGCCCACACCGCGGTCATCAGCGGATCGGTATCGAGGATGACGGGCGTCGCGCCCGATGCAACCGCGGCGCGCGCCTTCGCATCCTGCGTCCGCGCGATCGTCACCAGATCGGCCATCGTCAGGTCGGTGCCATATTGCTCGCAATAGGTTCGGCCGAATTCGGGGACGAACGCCGAATCGAAATGCGCCGCCAGCCGCGGCGCCATTGACGACTTGCCGGTGCTTTCCGGCCCATGCAGGCAGATCGAGCGCAGCCGTGTCATGCCGCCACCACCCCCGCGCCGCGATCGGCGCCCTGCCCCGCCGCCGCCGCGGCATTGCGCCACCACGCCACCAGCCCGATCACCGCGAGCAGCAGATAGACGAGGTACAGCGCCGCGAACAGGAACAGCCCCTTGGCCAGATACAGCGGCACCGACGCGACATCGACCGCGATCCATAGCGCCCAGTTCTCCAGCTTGCGGCGCGCCATCAGCAGCTGCGCCGCGACGCTCGCGGCGGCGATCCCGGCATCCCACCACGGATAGGACGCATCGGTCCAGCGGTGCATCGACATGCCCCACACCAGCGCCGCCACGACGATGCCCCCGCCCCACGCCAGCCGCGCGCGCGCATCGAGCCGCTCGACCGCCACCGTCCCCGTCGCGGCGGAGGAACGCGACCAGTGGCGCCAGCCATAGAGGTTCGCCGCCACGAAGAAGACCTGCAGCAGCGCGTCGGAATACAGCCGCTCGCGAAAGACGACGATGCCCAGCAGCACCACCGAGGCGATCCCGGTCGGGAACGTCCACACGCTGCGCCGCCCCGCCAGCGCGACGCAGGCGATGCCCAGCAGCGTCGCGGTCCATTCCATCCCGGTCATGACGCCTCCCTAACCATGGCCGCGCGAATCCGCCAAGAGGGGGGCACTCAGCGCGACGGGGGCGGTGCGATCGATCCGCGGGGCACGAAGGTGGACGGGATCACCAGCGGTTCGCCGTCCACCGGGCGCCCCATCGTCCGGTCGATGATGAGCTGCGCCGCGCGCGCCGACACGTCGGCGATCGGCTGCGACACCGCCGCCAGCGGGGGATGGGTATAGCGAACGATCGGCGTATCGTCGAAACTGACCAGCGACAGCGCATCGGGCACCGCCAGCCCGCGTTCGCGCGTGACGTCCAGCGTCGCCAGCGCCATCTGGTCGTTGCTGGCGATGATCGCGGTCGGCGGCGACGGCAGGTCGAGCAGCGCCTGCGCCGCGCGCGTGCCCGACGCGAAACTGAAATCGCCGGGCGCCAGCAGGTCGGCGGTGTCCAGCCCGGCGGCGGCCATCGCATCGCGCCAGCCCGCAACGCGCCACGCGCTCTGTTCGTATTCGTCCGACCCGGCGATCAGGCCGATGCGGCGATGCCCCAGGTCGATCAGGTGGCGGGTCACGTCGCGCGCCGCGCCTTCGTCATCGGTGCTGAGCGCGAAGCCCGGACCGGGCGCGGACGAACCGATCCGCGCGAACACGATCTGCCGCTTTTCCAGGAAATCGAGGATCAGCGGATTGGCCGAATGCGGCGGGGTCAGGATCACGCCGTCGGGTTGCAGTGCCGCGATCGCGCCCGACAGCTCGCGCTCGATATGCGCGCTGTGCGTGTCGACCAGTTCCACGATCATGCGATAGCCGTGCGCCGCGCACGTCAGCATCCCGCCCAGCAGCATCTGGTTGACCCAGTCGCTGCCCTGCCGGCTGCGCCAGTCGGCCAGCGTGCGTTCGCGGTCGTTGAGCGCGACGATCAGATAGGATCGCGACCCGCTCATCCGCTGCGCCGCGATCGACGGGACATAGCCCAGCCGCGCGATCGACGCCTGTACCCGCTCGGCCATTTCGGGGCGAACATTGGGTTCGTTGTTGATGACGCGACTGACGGTCTGGAGCGAGACGCCCGCGTCGGCCGCGACATGGCGGATCGTGACGGCCTGTCGCCGGCGGGCCATAAGATTACTCCGTCGCGGCCAAGCGGTGCCGACCCGCTCGGCACCTGTCGGCATGATGCGCCGATTGTTGCCCGCACCCGCGGCTGTCAAGCGTCGGCCACCCCATCGTCACCGCCCGCGCGTTTCGTCCAGGAACGCCGCGACCCATATCAGCGCGGCGTTCCAGTTGATCGCGACCTCGTTCTGCGAATAGGCGCGCGCATCGTCGCGCCAGCAGGTCTGCGGGCGGCATTTGCCCACCATCGTTCTCGCGACCGGATCGGTCATCGCCGAACTGTTCGGCCCGCCCGACAGCGCGCCCG
Organism: Sphingomonas sp. CCH9-F2; assembly: GCF_001556735.1. Lineage (NCBI taxonomy): Bacteria > Pseudomonadati > Pseudomonadota > Alphaproteobacteria > Sphingomonadales > Sphingomonadaceae > Sphingomonas > Sphingomonas sp. CCH9-F2. The sequence goes on from NZ_LSJO01000662.1 coordinate 4,842, forward strand.
GCGGCGGCGCGGGAAAGCGCGCGTCGATGCCGGCGCCCCAGAAACGGTGATGCGGAAAGCGCATCGGGCGCGCGCCGATGCCGGAGACATAGGACCGGTCGAGCGGGTTGCGCCCGAGCACGTAATCCAGCGCATCGCGCGCCGCCCCGCGATAGGCCGCGCGGTGCGTCAGATCCCAGGCGGTGCCCAGCACCACGGCGCGCGACAACAGGTCGCCGTTCGATCCCCATTGCGTCGCGCCGGGCGCGGCCGGGTAGCGATAGGGCTGCCGCGCGTCGTCGGACAGGTAGGCATCGGCGCTCGCCAGCAGCGCGCGTCGCTGCGCCGTGACCAGCGCGGGCGGAAAGGCGGCGGGGTGGCGCAGGATCGCGATAGTCCCCGCCGCGCCGGTCGTCGCCCAACCGGGCGTCGCGACCGACGAGACACACGCGAAAGGCGATCGTTCGACCATGCGCAGCGCATCGGGATCGCCGGTCGTCGCGGCGATTTCCGCAGCGGCCCAGAAGAATTCGTCGTCCAGCGCCGCATCCTCATAGGCACCGCTGCCGGTGAAGCGCGGCTCCGCGAACACCGCCGGTTCGCGCCGCGCCGCCGCGAAGGCGCTGAGCGCCGCCGCGCGACATCGCGCCGCGAACGCCGGGTCGATATCGCGCCACAGACGCGCAGCCTGCGCCGCGACTGCCGCCAGGTTCAGCGTCGCGGCGGTCGACGGCGGATAGAGCGCGCGCGTGCCGTGATCGTCCTCGACGCGGATCGGAACCGGCGCCCAGACGGTGTCGCCCAGCTTGTGCCACGCCATGCCGCCCGCCGCGATGGTGCGCGTCGCGCGCCCGTCCGGCGTGGCGACGATCGCCCGCGCGCCATCGGGCAGCTGCATCCGCAGCATCCATTCGATTTCGTAGCGCGCCTCGTCCAGCACATCCGGCACGCCGTTGCTCGCCTCCGGCAGCGCCAGCGCGCCGTCGCGCAGCAGGTCGAACGCGGGTGCGCGTTCCCAGGCGTCGAGCATCATCCACACCGATATACCGGCGTTGACGACATATTTCCCGCGGTCGCCGGCATCGTACCAGCCGCCCGCCACGTCGTACCGCGCCGCGCAGCCCGGCCAGCGCAGCCCGCGTTCGTCCACGCCGGCAAAACAGCGCGCCGTTTCCCCCACATGCCCCGCCGGCCGCGCCAGATCGGGGCGCTGGACGTAGCGCGCCAGGATCGGCACGCCGGCGCGCTGCTGATAGAAGAACGACATCGCATCGCGCAGCAACGGCGCGAAGGGACGCGCGGCGACCGTGACAGGACGGCTGACCGCGCCGCCCGCCTCGACCCGATAGCGTCCGGGCGCCAGCGCGCGCGGCAGTTCGATCGCGGTCACCGCCTCGCCCGCATCGACGGCGTAGCGCGCGGCGGGCGCGACGCCGCGCTGGACGACGCGCCCGGCATCATCGCGCACCCGCCATGCCACCGGCCCGGCGGCGCGCGTGACCACCACGATCCGCTGCCCGGCGGCCGGCTCTAGCCCCAGCTGGCTGACCCGCACCGCCGACACCGGCGGCTCGGCGACGGCAACCGGCGCCG
>NZ_LSJO01000663.1:0-2955 GCF_001556735.1 Sphingomonas sp. CCH9-F2
CGGGGGCGCATACGGCATCGACGCGGCCAGCCGGAAATTCTTCGGCCATGGTGCCGACCGGCTGAGCCTGGCCGAGGCGGCGGTGATCGCCGGGCTGGTCAAGGCGCCGTCCAATTATTCCCCGACCGCCGACGCCGATGCCGCCAAGGGGCGGGCAGGCGTCGTGCTGCAGCAGATGGTGCGCAACGGCTTCGTCACGCAGGCGCAGGCCGCCAGCGCCGATCCGGGCGAGGTGAAGCTCGCCCCCCCCGCGCGGCAGAACAGCGTGCGCTATTTCACCGACTGGGCGCTGCCGCAGCTGGACCTGCTGATCGACGAGACGGTCAAGCCGCTGGAGGTGTGGACCACGCTGGACCCCACGATGCAACGCGAGGCGGATGCCGCGATCCGCGCCAACGTGCCCAAGGGCGCACAGGGCGCGCTGGTGGCGATCGACCGCGACGGCGCGGTGCGCGCGATGGTGGGCGGGACCGATTACGTCAGCTCGATCTACAACCGCGCCACCCAGGCGCAGCGCCAGCCGGGATCGGCGTTCAAGCTGTTCGTCTATCTCGCCGCGCTGGAAGCCGGGCGCACGCCAGAGGACAGGGAGATCGACGAGCCGGTGACGATCGACGGCTGGTCGCCGCGCAACGATTCGCGCCGCAATTCGGGCGAGGTCACGCTGCGCACCGCCTTCGCCTATTCGCTCAACACGATCGCGGCGAAGCTGGGGCAGGCGGTGGGGTTCCAGACCGTCGCCGACATGGCGCGGCGGTTCGGCATCACCACCCCGGTCAACACCCATCCGTCGATGGTGCTGGGCACATCGGACGTGCGGCTGATCGACATGACCCACGCCTTCGCCAGTATCGGCAACAAGGGCGTCGACGTCGCACCGTTCGGCATCACCCGCGTCACCGCCGACAATGAGACGATCTACACGCATGAGGTGGACCGCAGCCGCGTGCTGGTGGCCCCCACCGTCGCGGCGCAAATGACCGACCTGTTGCAGACCGCGGTCAACACCGGCACGGGCCGCGCGGCGCAGATCGGTCGCCCGGTGGCGGGCAAGACCGGTACCACCACCAGCAGCAAGGACGGCTGGTTCCTGGGCTTCTCCTCCGGGCTGACCACGGGCATCTGGATGGGGCGTGACGATGCCCGGCCGGTCGCCGGGCTGCACGGCGGCACGGCGCCCGCGCGCGCCTTCGCGCAGTTCATGAAGGCGGCGGTCGCGGGCCGACCGATCGAGCAGTTCGACACGCAGGTGACGCTGCCCGAGGCGCAGCTGGAGCCTGATGCCGAAAGCTATTACGGCGCGCCCGACAATATGAGCTTCGTCGACGACGACGGGAACCCGCTGCCGGTGGATGCTCCGCGCGCGCCGGCGGGTGACCCGGATTACTACCCCGATCGCCCCGGCGGCCCGCCGCCGCCGGCCGGCATCCAGCAACCCTTGCAGGGGCCACAGCGCCCGCGCGACGACCTGGCGCCGCCCGATACCGGGGGCGAACGGCTGGACCAGGACTGGCTGGATCGAGTGACCGGCCAGGGTGTGCCCCGCCGCGACCCCGGGCGCGCTCAGCCGCCGCGCGAATCCCCGGACCGCCCGAACCAGTGAAGCGCCGCGCCATGCGCGCGCAGCCACCCACGCTCGGCCACAGGATCGCGCCCATAAAGCGTCGCGACCAGCGCATGGAACGCGGGCGAATGGTTCATGTGGACGCGGTGCGCCACCTCGTGCGCGGCGGTCGCGCGGCGCACCTCGGCGGGCGCCAGGATCAGCCGCCAGCTGTAGCGGATCGCGCCATGCGAGGCGCAGCTGCCCCAGCGGCCGCGCGGATCGCCGACCGTCACCCCGGTCACCTCCACCCCCGCGCGCGCGGCGTAGAAAGCGGTGTCGTCCGCCAGCACCGCCAGCGCGTGGCGGCGTAGCCAGGCCGCGATGCGGCGCGGTACCATCTCCACCGGCCCGCCGACGACCAGCCGGTCCACCTCAAGCCGCGGCAGCCGCCCGGCGCCCGCATCCCAGACGATGCGGCGGTCGACGCCCTCCACCGGCACGGTCGCGTCGGCGACGAACGGGCGCGGGTGCGGCAGCATATTGCGCTGGCGTTCGATCCACTCGCCCTGCCCGCGCGCCCACTCCAGCGCGCGCCGCAGCGAGGCGCGCGGCGGCAGCGTCAGCCGCGCCCGCCCGCTGACCGGATCGAACGACAATTTCGTGCGGCGCGCCTGCGGGTGGCGGACGACATCGACGTCGCCATCCTCCAGCCCCACGCTCACAGCGTGCGGTCGACCATGTGATGTTCGAGGTCGCCGGCGTCATCCTCGCTGATCGTCCAGCCACGCACCGATTCGCCTACGCGGTGCACCGCCTCGCGATCGCCCGAGACGAGATAATGCCAGTCGGGCAGCGGCAGCCCCGCGGCACGCAGGCGATAGGCGCAGGTCGACGGCAGCCAGTCGATCGAATCGACGTTGCCCGCCGTCAGCCGCACGCATTCGCTGACGAAGGCGCGGCGGTGGCGATAGTTGGAACATTGCCCGCTGCGCCGGTCGAGCAGGCGGCACGCGACGTTGGTCGCGATCAGCTCACCGGTCTCTTCATCCTCCAGCTTGTGCAGGCAGCATTTGCCGCAGCCGTCGCACAGCGCCTCCCACTGTGCGCGGTCGAGCTTCGCAAGCGGCACGTCGTCCCAGAAGCGGCCGGTCAATGCACCCATTTCGTCACCTCGTCCGCGATCGCCTGCGGCGGGCCTTCGGGCAGCAGCGCGAGCGGCTTGCCGTCGGGACCGAACAGATAGATCTGGCGGCTGTGGTCCATCATATAGCCGTCGGCGGTGCCGGCGCCCCGCGCGTAATAGATGCCATATTCCTTCGCGGTCTTCGCGATCGCCTCCGCACTGCCGGTCAGCCCGACCAGCCGGGGGTGGAAGGCGGCGGTGAACTTCTTGAGCACCGCGGGCGTAT
>NZ_LSJO01000664.1:0-2668 GCF_001556735.1 Sphingomonas sp. CCH9-F2
GGTTGAACCCGCGCAGCGAGATGCGCGTCGACCATTCATAGGCGCCGAAGGCGTCCGCCGACTGGAAATTGACGCCCGGCAGCTTCGACACCGCCTTCAGCGGGGACGTGCCCGGGGTCAGTCGCTCCAGGTCGGCGGCGGTCACCGTCTGCACCTGCCGCGCCTGGCCGAAGCCGAGGACGACGATGTCGCCGTTCTCCTCGGCGGCCGGCTGATCGGCGGGGGCGGTCGGCGCGGGGGCTTCCTGCGCGGCGACGGCGGGCGCGGCGAACATCAGCGCGGTCGCGCCGGCGAGCAGCATGGACTTGGTGTTCATTATCTTTTGTTTCCCCCAACAGGTTCGGGGGGCCGGTGCCGATGTTTGGGGACACGGCGATGACGATTCCATTGCGGTTTCGTAACGGGCCGTACCGCCGCCGCGCGCGCATCGCGTCGAAGCAGCGAATCGCGCCGCGGTGATGCGCGGCGGCCACAGCGATGCGCACAAAAAAGGCCGCGGCGCCCCCCGGTGCCGCGGCCTTTCTGTTCCCCGGACGGGCCGGGGGAAACGGTGATCGCGTCAGGCGACCGCGACGATCTCTTCCGGCTCGCGCAGCACATAGCCGCGGCCCCAGACCGTCTCGATATAATTGTCGCCCTCGCACGCCGTGCTCAGCTTCTTGCGCAGCTTGCAGATGAAGACGTCGATGATCTTCAGTTCGGGCTCGTCCATCCCGCCGTACAGGTGGTTGAGGAACATTTCCTTGGTCAGCGTGGTGCCCTTGCGCAGCGACAGCAGCTCCAGCATCGCATATTCCTTGCCGGTCAGGTGCACGCGCGCGCCGTCGACCTCGACCGTCTTGGCGTCCAGGTTGACCGACAGCTTGCCGGTCTTGATGACCGATTGCGAATGGCCCTTCGAACGGCGGACGACGGCGTGGATGCGCGCGATCAGCTCTTCGCGGTGGAACGGCTTGGTCACGTAATCGTCGGCGCCGAAGCCGAAGCTGCGAACCTTCGAATCCATCTCGTTGATGCCCGACAGGATCAGCACCGGCGTCTGCACGCGCGCGACGCGCAGCTTCTTGAGCACGTCATAGCCGTGCATGTCCGGCAGGTTAAGATCGAGCAGGATGATGTCGTAATCGTACAGCTTGCCCAGATCGAGGCCTTCCTCACCCAGGTCCGTCGAATAGACGTTGAACCCTTCGGTGGAGAGCATCAGCTCGATAGCCTTGGCGGTGGTCGGCTCGTCCTCGATCAGCAGAACGCGCATATTGCAGTCCCCCGGTTCGCAAGCGCGGCACCACCCTGTCGGCCCGCCTCACCAGATATCCATTTACCAAACCGCTTCTGAACGCAAAAGGTTAATTTCGACTTAAGCCAATGATTCCGGCGAGTCGTCTGCCAAATCTGATTTAGAGTCTGTGGCTGGCGGTTCACGCGGGGTGCCCTTGGCGGTAAACAGGCGGCGTTCGCGGCTCGGCGGAATGTCCTCACCCAGCACCTCGCGCAGGTACAGGCTGCGCACCAGCGTGTAGGTGACGACCAGGATTCCGCCGGAAAAGAACAAGCCGAACACGCCGAAGACCGCCCCGGTGCCGATGATCGCGAACAGGCTGAGCGCCGGCGGGATCGCGATGACGCGCCCGGTGACATAGGGGGTGACGAGGTTCGTCTGCACGATTCGCACCAGCGCGAACGTCGCCAGCGCGCCCAGCAGCGGCTCGGTCCCCGCCGTCGCGGCGAGCCCGAGCGCCGGCAGCATCGCGGCGAGCGGACCGACATAGGGGATGAACTCCGATATGCCCGTCAGCAGCCCCAGCAGCGCGGCGGACGGCACGCCCGCGATCCACAGGCCGATGCCCACCATCGTGCCCATTGCGGTCATCTGGATCAGCTGCGCGCGCAGCCACAGCAGCAGCGTCGATCCGACGTCGCCCAGCGCATCTTCGACCGCCGCGCGCTTGGCCGGCGGGATCAGCAGCAGGAGGCCGCGTTCGTACACCTTGGGATCGACCGCGAAGAAGATCGCGCCGAACAACACGATGAACGTATTGAGCAGCAACTGTCCCGCACCGCGCACGATCTGGCCGATGTCCTGCGCCACGCGGCTGCCAGCGAAGGCGGCGCGGACCGCATCGACCACCTTCGCGCCCACCGGGCTTTGCGACATGTAATCGTCCAGCTGGTCGATCAGGCCCGGCAGGGCGACGACCAGCGTGTTCACCTGCGCGCGGAATTCCACCCCGAACAGCCACACCATCAGCGCGATAAACCCCAGCACCGACAGGATCGCCGCGATCAGCGCCGGGCGTTTGGGAAAACGCGCATGGGTTTCGTACAGGTCCGCCAGCGCGTGGATGACGATCGCGATCAGCACCGATCCGAACGCCAGGATCAGCAGGTCCTGCGCCAGATACAGCGCCGTGGCGACGGCGGCGATGACGATCAGCCACAGGACGCGGCGCAGGAAGCGCGCATCCGAATCGTCGGGGGCCAGGCGGTTCATGCCGCGGGGCGGGCGGATCGTTTCATGCGCGGCACAACGCATGTGGTGGAAAAAAGGACGCGCGACCGCGCCGCGTTATTGCAGCGCGATCGTCCCCGGCCACCAGCCGATCAGCGCGGCATAATCCTGCGGCGGGGCGGGCAGCGCGAACCGTGCCAGCGTGGCGGTGACGACGAC
>NZ_LSJO01000665.1:0-5108 GCF_001556735.1 Sphingomonas sp. CCH9-F2
GCTGGACCGGCTGCGCATCCTGCCCGCCGATCCGCAGACCGGGCAGGGCACGTCGATCGCGGCGGGCAAGTTCGTGACGCGGAGGCTGTATGCGGAGATCATCACCGACGGCCAGGGCTATTCCGCGACGCGCGTGGAATTCCAGGTGACGCGCTGGCTGTCGCTGCTGTCGTCGATCTCGACGCTGGGGCGGCAAAGCGCCAATGTGCGGGTGTCGCGCGATTATTGAGGGGGTGCGACCGGCGCGGGGTGAGCGCGCCGGTCGCCGGTCGTCTCGTCAGGCGGGGGCGCCGACGATCGTCTTGACTTCCATGAAGTCGGTCAGGCCGTACTTGCCGTTCTCGCGGCCGTTGCCCGACTGCTTGTAGCCGCCGAACGGCGCGGCGATGTCGGGCGACCAGCTGTTGATCGTGACCAGCCCGGCGCGCAGCCGCGGCGCGACCTCCGCCGCCTTCGCCGGATCGCCGGAGATGGTCGCCGACAGCCCGTATTCGGTGTCGTTGGCGACGCGCACCGCCTCGTCGAGGTCGCTGTAGCGGGTGATCGTGGCGACCGGGCCAAACGTCTCCTCCCGCGCGATGCGCATGTCGGGAGTGACGTCGGTGAACAGCGTCGGCTGGATGAAGAAGCCCGAATTGCGCCCGTCCGGCCGCCCCGGACCGCCGGTGACCAGCGTCGCGCCTTCGTCGATCGCCGACTGGATCAGCCCCTGGATCTTCTCATATTGCGCCTTGTTGACGACCGGGCCGATGTGCTGGCCATCCTCCAGCGGGTTGCCGACCTTCGTCTGCTCCATCATCGATTTCACGATCTGCGTCGCGTCAGCGACCTGGCTGTCGTGGACCAGCAGGCGCGTCGGCGCGATGCAGCTTTGCCCCGAATTGGCTAGCACGCCGGCCACCGTCGGCGGCAGGACGGTGCCCAGGTCGGCGCCCTCCAGCACCAGGTTCGGCGCCTTGCCGCCCAGTTCCTGATGGACGCGCTTGACCGTCGTCGCGGCGGCCTGCGCCACCGCCACGCCCGCGCGGGTCGATCCGGTGAAGCTGACCATGTCGACGCCGCGATGCGACGACAGCGCCGCGCCGACGCCCGGTCCGTCGCCGTTGACGAGGTTGAAGACGCCCGCCGGAACCCCGGCGGCATCAAGGATCTCGGCCAGGATCGCGGCGCAGCCGGGCGCTTCCTCCGACGGCTTCAGGATCATCGTGTCCCCCGCCGCCAGCGCCGGCGCGACCTTCGCGCAGATCTGGTTGAGCGGCCAGTTCCACGGCGTGATCATCGCCACGACGCCGAGCGGTTCGTGCACGACCTTCGCCTTGCCCACCGTCTCCTCGAACACGAAGCTGTCGAGCGCTTTCATCGTGGTGGCAAAATGCGCAAGTCCGGTCGGCGCCTGCGCGGCCATCGCCAGCCCCATCGGCGCGCCCATTTCCTGCGCCATCGACCGGGCGAGATCGGGAATGCGCTTCTTGTATTCGTCGATGATCCGCGCCAGCAGCGCCTTGCGCTCGTCCACGGTCGACCGCGACCAGCTTTCGAAGGCGGTGCGCGCCGCATCGACTGCGGCATCGACGTCCGCGGCGGTGCCCAGCGTGATTTCGGTGCACGGCTGCTCGGTGGCCGGATCGATCACTTCATGGCGACGACCGCCCTGGCTCTCCACCCACGCGCCGTTGATGTAATGCTTCAGGTAGCTCTGCATCATCGCTCTCCGTAATTGTTGTTACGTTTCATGCGGTGCGGCGCGGTGGGTTGCAAGACGAAACCGGACAATGCGGGCGTTATCGCGGACAGGTGTCCGCCGCGCCCGCGTCCAGATCGAGACAGCGCCCGTCGAGGCCCGACACCGGCAGCCCGATGGTAGCGGCCAGCGTGGGGAGGATGTCGACCGTTTCGACCGACAGCGGCTGTTCGAACCCGGCCATCCCCTTGCGCCAGAACAGGATCGGCACGCGGCGGTCGTAATCCCACGGGCTGCCGTGGGTTTCGACATAATAGGGCCCCGGCGCGCCGATGGTGGTGATGCGCGGGCGCAGCAGCACCATCAGGTCGCCCGACCGCTGCGGATCGTAGGAGGCGCGCGCCCGTTCGAGCAGCGTCCACAATTCGGGCGGTGTCGTCGCCATCGGCGTGGCGGCGATTTCGTCGCGGGTATAGGCGGCGGCGACCTGCGGCATGGCCATATACCGCTTCTTCGCCTCCGCCAGCACCGCCGCGCGGCGCGCCTGCGGCACGCTGGCGGCGATATAGACGTCGCTTTCCGGCCCCAGCAGTACCGGCCCGGCGATCCCCAGGTCGCGCCCGATCGCGGCGCCGACCAGCTTGGCGGCGACCGACCCGTCGACATGCGCCTCCATCGGCATCGCGCGCTGCTGCTGCCGCTCGGTCATGTCGTGCGCGCCGTGATCGGCGGTCAGCATCACCTCGTAATCCAGCCCCCAGCTGTCGAGCTGCGCCAGGAACGCGCCGATCGTCTGGTCGAGCTGCTCCATCTGGATGCACATCTCCGACCCCTGCGTGCCCATCGCATGGCCGATATAGTCGGTAGCCGACGCGCCGATCGCGATCAGGTCGGTCGCCGGACCCTGTCCCAGCTTCATGTCCTGGATCATCCCCGCCGCCAGCGCGAAGACCGCGCCGTCGAGCGCGGGCGAGGCGCGGAATGCCTTGGCATCGCCGCCCGCGCGCTCGAACCGGCCGGTGCCCAGCGTCTGCCCGCCGACCGCGATCGGCTGCGACAGCCCCTTGCAATAGCCCGGCAGCGGCAGCGCGGCCTGCGGCGCGGCGAACAGCTTGCCGACCGCGTCATTGGCGCGCTGTACCACCGCGGGCGTCGCGCGGCCCGGGTAGGAGACGAACTTGTCGGTGTTCCAGAACCATATCTGGTCGATCTGGTGCCCGCCCATCATGATCGCGGCGCGGTCCTTCCCGGCGACCGACACGACGCGCGTGGCGGGATCGGCGCGCTTCATCATCTCGCCCAGTGTCGGCACCTTCAGATGCCAGTCGGAGGGGACGTACTTGCTGCCGTGCTCGGTCCCCGGCACGCGCTCGTCCTCCGCGCAATAGACCATCTTGTCCTCGCGCCCGACCGTCTGGTCGAGCCAGGTGTTGGCGATGATCCCGGTATGTGCGGGGCGCATGCCGGTCAGGATCGTCGAGTGGCCCGGACACGTCTCGGTCGCGGCATGGCTTTGATAGCCCGACGGGAACACGACCCCCTGCGACAGCCGCGCCAGCCCGTCGGTGAAGCGGTTGCGATATTGCGCGTACAGATCGGCGGAAAACTGGTCGACCGAAATGGCGACGATCAGCTTCGGCTTGGCACGCGGCAGCGCCGGGGTGGCGGCAACGGACACCGGTGCGGCGTCGGGCACCTGGACATAACCGAGGGTCCGTTCCGCTCGCGCCCTCGTGGCCGCACCTTGTGCGAGCGCCGGTGCGGCGACGGTGGTCAGCAGGGCGGCAGCGGCGGCGAACGCTTTCATGGGGCGACCTTGGTTACAAGAGGAGCTGGTTCCGGCTATGAGCCGGGACCGATGGTCAGGCAAGCTGTGCGCGCGGCGCTTTTCACCCTTATGACAATCGCCGCGCTGCTGGCCGCGCCGCTGGCATCGGGCGCGCCCGCCGCGCCGCATCTGGCGATCACGCTGGTGCCCGAAAGCGCGAGCCCGGCGGCCGGGAGCGACGTGGCGCTGGCGTTCGCTGCCGTGCCCGCGGCGGGGTGGCACGGATACTGGAAGAACCCCGGCGATGCGGGGGTGGAGACGCGCGCCGAATGGACGCTGCCCGCTGGGGTGCGCGCCGCGCCGCTCGACTATCCGGTGCCGCAGCGGCTGGTGATCGCGGGGCTGATGAACCATGTGTACGAACGGCCGTTCGCGCTGCTGACCCGCCTGTCGCTGCCTGCCGGGCTGGCGAAGGGCACGCGCGTGCCGGTCGCCGCGAAGCTCGACTATCTGGTCTGCACGACCGAGCTCTGCGTGCCGGAAACGCAGACGCTGTCGACCGTGCTGACGATCGGCGACGGTGCGGTCGATGCCGCGACGCGCGCGCGGTTCGACGCCTGGCGCCGCGCGCTGCCGCGCCCGCTGGGCAGCGAGGCGACGTGGCAGCGCGTCGGCGACCGCTTCCGCCTGTCGGTGCCGTTCCCGCGTGATGCCGCGCTGGGGGCGGCATGGTTCTATCCGGTGGCGGGCGGCGCGACCGATTATGCTGCGCAGCAAAGCGTGACGCGCGACGGCGACCGGGTGGTGATCGAAACCAGGAGCGCGGCCACCCCGGAAGGCGGTGCGATCGCGGGGGTGCTGGCGACCGGCGACGGCGTCGGCCTGTCGCTGACGGCGCGGCCCGGTACGGTGGCGGCGGTGCGCACCGGGCTGGACTGGTCGGCGGCGGCGCTGGCGTTCGCGGGCGCGGTGCTGGGCGGGCTGCTGCTCAACGTCATGCCGTGCGTCTTCCCGATCCTGAGCCTGAAGGCGCTGGGGCTGGCGCGATCGGGCGAGGGCGAGCGCGCCGCGCGGGCCGAGGCGCTGGCCTATACCGCCGGCGTAATGCTGGTGTGCGTCGCGCTGGGCGCGGTGCTGCTGGCGTTGCGCGCCGCGGGGTCGAGCGCGGGCTGGGCGTTCCAGTTGCAGGACCCGCGCGTCATCGGCGTGCTGCTGCTGCTGGTCAGCGCGATCGCGTTCAACCTGGCTGGGCTGTTCGAACTGCCGGTGCCCGCCTTCGCGGGAAAGGGCGGGGCGACCGGCGCGTTCATGACCGGCGCGCTGGCCGCGTTCGTCGCGACGCCGTGCAGCGGGCCGTTCATGGCCGGCGCGATCGGTGCCGCGCTGGTGCTGCCCGCCGCCGCTGCGCTGACGGTTTTCGCGGGGCTGGGGCTAGGGATCGCGCTGCCGTTCCTGCTGATCGGCTTCGTCCCCGGCTTGCGCCGGCGGATGCCGAAGCCGGGGGCGTGGATGGCGCGGCTGCGCCGCGTGCTGGCGGTGCCGATGTTCCTGACCGCGCTGGCGCTCGCCTGGGTATTGGGGCGGCAGGCGGGGATCGACGGGATGACGATCGGGCTGGCCGCTACGCTGCTGCTCGCGCTGGGGCTGTGGATCGGCGGG
>NZ_LSJO01000666.1:0-14093 GCF_001556735.1 Sphingomonas sp. CCH9-F2
GTGATCGCCAGCGCGGCCAGCGCCTCCTCCCCGCCCGCCGCCGCGCCGCCGGCCGCCAGGAACGGTGGCAGCGCGAACAGCCGCGCCTCATAGCCCGCAGCCGCCGCGCGGGCGACCGCGCCGCCGCTCTTCGGGCTGACGAACGCCAGGTCGTCGGTCGCCCCGCTGACGACGCACGCCGACAGGTCCAGCCCGAAGCCGAGTTCGGCCAGCAGCAGCAGTTCGTAGCGCGCGATGCTGCCCGCCCAGCCGCGCGCCGACGGTGCCGCCGCGATCGCATCGAGCACCGCGCCCAGCGCGTCGTACAGCTGCGGATAGGGCTGCCCCTCCGGCAGCGTCGCGGCGGTCAGCGCGGTCAGCCATTCCAGCGCGGCGGCGGGCAGCGGCTCGGCATGGAGCGGCGCGCGGCTGTGCAGCAGCTCGACGGTCAGCGCGGGCAATTGCTCGTCGGTGCGCGCGCGCCATTCGCCGCGGATCGCATTGGCGGGTTGCAGCACCGGGCGCAGCCGCCGCGCATGGCCGCCGCGGACATAGCCGGGCTGAACCCCGTGGTCGCGCGTGAAGCCGCGCACGATCGCGCCATGCTCGCCATGTGCACGCACGGACAGGATCACGGCATCGGCGTGGATGTGCATGGGGGGGATATAGGGGGTGGCGCCCGTCCCGTCGCCCCTGCGCAGGCAGGCGCCTCCCGCGGCTCCTGCTGCGGCATACGCCTAAGATCCCGGCCTGCGCCGGGATGACGTTCGTTTCCTGCTCGCCCTACCGCCGCGCGCGCCGCGCCAGCGCCGCCACCCCAGGCACCTGCGTCCAGCGTTTCGCCGCCGTCACCGCGCGCTCGAACCCCGCCAGTCCCGCCAGCGCGGCGCGGTTGGCCAGCGTGCGGCGCAGCAGCAGGACGTCGCGGCACGCCACGCTGCCGGTCGCCAGCGTCCGTTTGTGCTGGCCCTCGCCCTCGGTGAAGTCGAACCGCGCGAAACGGTCCGCGAACAGATCGGTCAGCGCCGCCTCCATCAGGACGCTGCCCGGTGACAATTCCCCGAACGACGGGTCGTGCCCGACGTAATCGTAGCGCAGCGAATCACCCTCGCCCGCGCCCCACAGATAGGCGACCGGCGCATCGCCCAGGAACAGCAGCCACCCCCGCGCCGCGTCGACGGCCGCGCGCTCGCGCATTTCCTCGACGAACGCCGCATCGCCCGGCAGCCCCGATCCCAGCAGCCGTTCCTGATAGGTGGTCGCCGCAACGGCGCGCGCCAGCGGATGGAACGCCGCCATCTCCGCCGGCGTGCGATAGCGGCGGATGTCGAGCGCGCCGCCATTGGCCGCCGCCAGCTTCTTCGCCTTGCGCTTCATCCCCGATCGCGCCTGCCCCGACAGCCCGGCACGCCACGCCGCCTCGCCGGCGGCCAGATCGACGTAATAGCGGCGATAGCGTTGCCGCACATAGCCGATCCCCGGCGCCGCGATCGCCGCCGCATCGGGCAGCGAGGTGACGAACCAGCCGTCCTGGCGCGCGTCCAATGCGGGCAGCACCGGGCCGTGGCCGGCCAGCGCCTCGTCCAGCGACAGGCCGATCCGCACCAGCTCGCGCGGGATCGCCGCCAGCGTGCGCGCGCCGATGCGGAACGACAGCGCGCCGCCCGCCGAACCGCCCGGCGCGGTCACGCGGCGCGTTCCTCGACCAGCGTCGACCATGCCTGTTCCACCTGGCGCCAGCGCAGCCGCAGCGCGCTGGGCGGCAGCGGCTGGTCGTCGCGGCCGGGGCGCAAGGCGGGGTGATCCGCGAAATGCGCGGTCGGCGCCACGGTGCGCCGCGCCGCCAGTATCGCGCACAGCGCCTCGAACCGGCGGACATGCACGCGGTTGGGCGCGGTCGCGGCCCGGTTGGCGAGTTCGAAACTGTGGCTGACGATGGTCAGCGCCTCATGCCCGCGGTCCACCGCATGGTCGATCGTCGCGCGCATCTCGGCTGCCGACAGCGCACACACCTGCACGTTGCGATAGCGGCCGGGACGATCCTCGATCAGCGTCACCGGCACCTCCATCACGCCGCGGCGGCACACCGGCGCGATCTGCGCCGCGGGCAGCCCGATCGCGCTGGGCCAGGGGGCGTGCGCGCCATTGTGGCTGCTGTCGTAGCGGATGCCCAGCATCGCCAGCGCCGACAGCGTATCGTCGTTGGCGGCATAGCTGCCGGCGCGGAACGCCACCGGCGCGGGCGCGCCCGCCGCGGTCAGCAGCGCGATCCCCTTCGCCAGCAGCGCGGCCTGCGCATCGCGCGAATGGTCGATCAGTTCGAAGCGGCCGTGCGTCGCCCCGCCGTCGCCGGGATGCGCACCGACCCAATTGGGGTGCAGGTGCAGCTGCACCTCCTGCCCCGCGGCCAGGATCGGCGCGACGACGCGCGCGATCGCCGCCTCACCGTACACCAGCGCCGGCATCGGATCGACGAAGAAGGTCGCCTTCAGCCGGTGCCGCGCCAGCAGGTCGAGCTGCCACGCCAGCCCCACCCCCGCCGGTTCGATCGACCGTTCGCTGATCGTCGGCAACGCCAGACCGGCGGCATGATCGCCCCAGCGAAACTCGGTATCGATGGTCAGGAAGACGTGCGGCATGGCGGGGGTGTAGCAGCCGAAGGTAAACGGAGGGCTGCGGCGGCTATCCGGTTACGCCATAGCGGGCGTAGGTGGCGGCGATCTGCCTGTCGAACAGCGTCGCCGCGGTCATGTCGGCGGTCGCCTCCGCGGTGCGCCCCAGGTGGCGACGCGTCAGCGCGCGCAGGTACAGCACGTCCGCCGAGCGCGGCATCAGGTCCGCCGCCGCGTCCAGATCCGCCAGCGCCTCCTCGAACCGCTGCATCCGGTAATAGACGAACGCGCGGCTGTGCAGCGTCGCCGCCGGACTGTCGGACAGCTCGATCGACCGGGTGCAGTCCTTCAGCGCGGTGTCGAGCGCGACATTGCCGATCCCCTTCACCCAGCAGCGCCCGTTGAGCAGCCCGGAATCGCCCGGTCGCTCGGCGATCACCGCGTCGAGCAGCGCGACGCCCTTGTCCGCCTCGCCGCCCGCCTTCTCTGCCATCAGTTCGGCGCGGGTACGCACGGCGTCCACCCGCTCGCGGTCGCCGCGCGCGATTCGTTCGTCCAGCAGCGCATAGGCCGCGGGCCGGTCGCCGCCATGCGCGGTGGCCTGCGCCAGTGCCAGCAGGACGGCGTCATTGTCGGGCTCCAGGGCGCGCGCCTGCCGGTAATCGGCCAGCGCGTCGCGCGCGCGCTCCTCCTCGACGTAGAGGGCCGCGCGCTGCATCCGCAGCGCCACCGAATCCTCCAGTTCGATCGCACGCGACAGATCGGCGATCGCCCCGCTATTGTCGAACAGCCCGGCGCGGAACGATGCGCGGCTGGAATAGCCGGTCGCTTCCTTCGGATCGCGCGCGATCACCGCGGCGAACGCCTCCTCCAGCGGTTTGAACCGGCCGTCCTTGCGCCCCGCCAGCACCTGCTCGGCACGGTTGGGCAGTGCCGCCGGCGCCTTCAGCCGCAGCAGGTTGGCAAGCGCCTGCGCGTAGCGCGCGCGTTCCGCGGCCAGCGCGTCCGGGGCGACCTCCGCACCGATCGCATCGACGCGCTCCTCGATCGTGAAGGTGCCGCCGTCCAGCGCCACCTGCCGTCGCATCTGCCGTCCCGCCAGGGTCGCGGGCAACGTCCTGGATCCTTCCAGTTCCCATGCCCCGCCCGTGTCGGGCAATCGCCACGTCGCGCGGTACATCGTGCCGCTGGGCGCGCCGGTGGATACCGGCAGATCGCGCCACGCCTGGCGCGCGCGATCGGGGGTGAAATCCAGCAGGCTCACCACCCGGTCGACATTCATGCGATAGCGGCGGTTCTCCCGTTGCCACGGCGTGGTGACGACCCCGCGGCCCGTCACCGTCGCGGTCGCGGTGGCCGGATCGTAGCGCAGATCCTCCGCCACGAACTGCCCCTCCCCGTCTCCGCCGAGATGATCTGCTGCAGCGTCGTCCGACGCTCCTCCGCATCGGCCTGGCTCGCGGCGCCAGCGAACATCTCCGCCATGCGACCGCGGATGATGATGCTGGCGTCGAACAGCGTCGGGAACTCGACCCCGGCGCGCTGGTCCCACTTCACCTCCACGATGCGGTCGGGACGGGCATCGGCGCGCAGCGGCAGCGCCTCCAGCACCGCCCCCGCCGTGCGCAGCGGCAGGACATGGCGCAGCGGCGGCACGTCGCGGATATCCTCCAGCCGCGATCCCAGCCCGGTGCCGTCCAGCCACAGCGTCTCGCCGCCGATCGTCGCGCGCACCAGGATATGGTCGAACGCCGCCGCCGACGGCAGCCGCGTCGCGACGATCGCACCCATCTGCACGCTCGCCACCGCCGGCTCGGCCTCCACGCCCAGCCGGTGCAGCATCGCCAGCAGCAACAGCGTCTTCGCCTTGCAGTCGCCGTAGCGCAATTCCCACGTCCGCGCCGGCGGCTGCGGCGTCAGCGCGCCGCCGTTCATCCCCACCGCCAGATAGCGCACCTTGCCCTGCACCAGTTCCAGCGCGCGCTGGGCACGGCGCAGCGGATCGCTTTCCGCCGCGGCGATCGCCGCCACTTCCCGGTCGAGCGGGCTGCCCGGCGCGATCAGCCCGTCGGTGGCGTACAGCGGCGCCAGCGTGCGCGACACGTCGGCCCAGTCGGCGAAGTTCGTCGCCTCGACGATCGGCAGGCGTCGCAGCCGGTCGGGCAAATCCTCCGGCATGTCCGGCGCCTTGGGCAGCGGCAGCGCGACCGTCACCTCGTGCAGGTCGCCGACGTCGCGCTCGGTGGTGGCAAGGCCGGCGGCATAGCCGCGCCATTTCGCCGCCTGCGCGCGCGGCCATACCAGCCGCGACCGTGCGAAGCCGGCGCGGAACGGCGCCGCCGGGGTCATCGCCACGATCATCGCGCGCGCGCCCAGCGCCTTGTCCGACTGGCTGATCGAAAAGCTGCTGCGCAGGACGTCGCCGACCTGCAACCCCTCGACCGACAGCGTCGCGGTCAGCGCGCCGGTCAACACATTCTGTTCCATCTGCTGTTCGCGGCGCAGCACGGTGAACTTCTGCCCGGCGGCGATCAGGTCGATCGTCTTCCCGTCGCGCACGATCTCCAGCCGGTGAATGGTCAGGTCACCGCGATCGGGCATCCACGGGATCGACAGATTGCCCATCTGCGCCAGCATCGCCGGCGTCGCCGCGCGGGTGGCGGTGTCGACGTAAGTGGTCGCCAGCGCGCCATCCAGCCGCGCCTGATTGTCGAACAGGACGATCGCTGGGGCATCGCCGCCGACCTGCGCCGCGGTGATCGCCGGCGCCGCCGCCACCCAGTCGGGCGCGGGCGCGTAACGTACCGTTTCGGATGCCTGAACCGATGTCGCGCTCGCCATGAGCACGACCACCAACGGCCATCGCCGCATCACCCCTGTCCCCCCGGATATGTTCCCCGCGATGCAGCGTAGCGGGTTGCCGGAGATCGGGGAAGCGCCGGTTGACGGGCGTAGCGGCGACATTCCGCCACGGCTCGCCCTTACCCTATCGAGCCGGTCGTCATCCCGGCGAAGGCTGGGATCTCCCGGTGACAGCAGCAGAGAAGAACCGCTGGACGCCCCGCCCTGCACCGGGGTGACGTGCGCGGCAAGGTGGATCGGGGTGACGATACAAGGGTCAAGGCCGATCCGCCCCGGCGGCCATCCGAACCCGCATCACCGTGCGTGGTAGAAATCGTACACCTGCTGCGCCACGCCCGCGCTGACGCCGGGCGCCTTGCGCAGATCCTCCAGGCTGGCGTTGCGCACCGCGCGGCCGGTGCCGAAATGCATCAGCAGCGCCTTCTTCCGCGCCGGGCCGATGCCGGGCACCTCGTCCAGCGGGCTGGCGCCGATCGCCTTGGCGCGCTTCGCGCGGTGCGCGCCGATCGCGAAGCGGTGCACCTCGTCGCGCAACCGCTGGAGGTAGAACAGCAGCGGCGCATTGACCGGCAGCGTCAGTTCGCGCCCGTCCATCAAATGGAACACCTCGCGCCCCTCGCGCCCGTGGTGCGGCCCCTTGGCCACGCCGACCAGGCACACGTCCTCGATCCCCAGGTCCTCCAGCACCGCCTTGGCTGCGTTCAGCTGTCCGCGCCCGCCGTCCAGCAGCACCAGGTCTGGCCAGGTCTCGCCGTCGCGATCGGGGTCTTCCTCCAGCGCGCGGGCGAAGCGGCGCGTCAGCACCTCGCGCATCATCGCATAATCGTCGTCGGTCGCCGCCTGCTTGATGTTGAACTTGCGATACTGGCCCTTGCGGAACCCCTCCGGCCCGGCGACGACCATCGCGCCCAGCGCGTTGGTGCCCTGGATATGGCTGTTGTCGTACACCTCGATCCGGTCGGGCGGCTCGGCCAGTTCGAACAGATCGGCCAGCTCGCGGTGCAGCCGCGCCTGCGTCGTGCTCTCCGCCAGCCGCCGCTCCAGCGCTTCGCGTGCGTTGCGGGTCGCCTGATCGAGCAGCCGGCGGCGCACGCCGCGCTGCGGCACGGTCAGCTCCACCTTGCGCCCGGCCTGTTCGGACAGCGCCTGCACCAGCACCTCGGCATCGGGCAGCACGCGGTCGATCAGGATCGTGCGCGCGGGCGGCACCTCCTCGTAGAATTGCGCCATGAACTGGGTCAGCACCTCGTCCTCCGGCACGTCGGCGGTGTGCGCGGGGAAGAAGCTGCGGTGCCCCCAATTCTGCCCGCCGCGGATGAAGAACGCCTCGATCCCGATCAGCCCTTCGTGGCTGGCCAGCGCGAAGATATCGGCATCGCCCACTCCCTCGGCGTTGATGAACTGCGTGCCCTGGATGAAGGTCAGCGCCTTCAACCGGTCGCGCAGCACCGCGGCCAGCTCGAAATCCATGTTCTCGGCCGCCGCCTGCATCTGCGTGCCCAGCTTCGCCTGGACGTCGGTGGTCTTGCCCGCGAGGAATTTCTTGGCGTCCGCGACCAGCTCGGCATAGCCGGCTTCGTCGATCCGCCCGACGCACGGCGCGGAACAGCGCTTGATCTGGTACAGCAGGCACGGGCGGTCGCGCGTCTTGAAGAAGCCGTCGGTACAGCTGCGCAGCAGGAACAGTTTCTGGAGTGCGTTAAGCGTGTTGTTGACGCTCCCCGCGCTGGCGAACGGGCCGTAGTAATCGCCCTTCGCGCGCCGCGCGCCGCGATGCTTCTGAATGCGCGGAAAGTCGTGATCGGCGCGCAGCAGGATGAACGGGAAGCTTTTGTCGTCGCGCAGCAGGACGTTGTACGCGGGGCGGTATCGCTTGATCAGCTGCGCCTCCAGCAGCAGCGCCTCCGCCTCGTTGTTCGTCGTGACGATCGTCATCGACCGGGTCAGCGACACCATCCGCTGCAACCGCTTCGACAGGCGTTCGACCTGCACGTAATTGCCGACGCGGTTCTTCAGCGCGCGCGCCTTGCCGACGTACAGCACGTCGCCCTTGGCATCGTGCATCCGATAGACGCCGGGCTTGAGCGGCAGGGTCTTCAGGACGTTGCGGATCGCCGCCACGCCGGTTTCCAGATCAGGCGTGTCGGCGCCGCGGACGGTATAGGTCGCCTGTTCCTCGTTGAAACGGTCGGGGGGTCCGTAGCTGCCGGTCATTCCCTGCGATCTAGGGATGCGCGGACTCGGCGGCAACGCCCCGGTAGCCGGAATCGGGCCGGACGCGGCGGGTCACGGCCGCGCCCATACCGCCGGCCAGCGATCGAAGTCCGCCCCGACCCAGATCGTGCCGTCCGGCTCGACCGCGAAGAAGGCAAATTCCGGCGGGTCGGGCCAGCCGTGCCATACGCGCTCGCGCACGATCCAGCGGCGCCCGTCGACCTCGGCCAGCGCGATGGTGTCGTCGCCGAAGCGCCCCAGCACCAGATCGGCGTCGATCGCCGCGTGCTCGTCGGCGGTCGGCGTGCGCCAGCGGATCACGCGGCGGCGGCACTGGCGGAAACGGTGGAGGAAGCGCAGGTCATCCGCCAGCGACTGGCCGAAGCCGTCCGGCGCGATATCGTCGTCGCCCCGGCCGAACCACGCGCGGATGCGATCGGTCCACCACCCCATGTGCGGCATCATCCCGCGGCGCAGCACGATCCGCAAGCGCGCCGAAACGCGAAAACCCCGCCGCGACGCGACGGGGTCTTCATGCGATCCGGCCGAATCGCCGCGATCAGTTGAGCCGGCCGACCCCGGCAATCGCCTTGTCGATCAGCGGGCGGTCGGCGTCCTGGCCGTGGCGCTCGGCGATCAGCGCGGCGGCGGCGGCGACAGCGGCCTGCGCGGTCTTCGCCCGGACCTCGGCGATCGCGGCACGCTCGGCGGCGGCGATCTTGTCCTCGGCCATCTTCGCGCGGCGGTCCATCAGCAGCGCAGTGTCCGCCTTCGCCTTGGCGATGATCGCGGTCGCCTCGTGCTGCGCATTCTCGCGCATCCGGGCGGCGTCGGCCTCCGCCGACTGCGCCTTGGCGGCATATTCGTCGCGCAGCGCCTCGGCCTCGCGGCGCAGCTGCGCGGCCTCGTCCAGCTGGCGGCGGATCTCGCCGATGCGCTTGTCGAGCATCCCCGCGATCGCGGCCGGCACCTTGGCGATGACCATGCCGATCAGCACGACCAGCGCGGCGATCCCCACCCAGCCGGTGTCGTTGAAGCCCAGCGCGGTCGGCGCGGCGTGTTCGACGGCGCCGCCGTGGACGGTGCCGGTCATCCCGCTGCCGTTGGCGACGTCATGCGTCTCCAGCGGCTGCGCCTCGATGTCCTGCGCGATCGTGGAGGGGGGATTAGCCATGGGTCATCTGCCTGCGCACCGCCTCATTGGCGGCTTCGGGGGAGATGGCGACGCCCGACAGGCGCTCGACCAGCTCCTGCGCGGCTTCCGCCGCGATCGTCTGCACGTTGACCATCGCCGCCGCCTTGGCATTGGCGATCGCCACGTCGTGATGCGCCACACGCTCGGCCAGGTCGGCGTCGGCGGCGCGCATCTGCGTTTCGGCAGCGGTCGCCGCCTGCGCCTTGGCCTTGGCGACCTCGGCCTGCGCGGCGGCACGCGCGGCGTCCATCCGCGCGGTCCATGCCGCCTCGGTCGTGTCGGCCTGGCCCCGCGCCGCTTCGGCATCGGCCAGATCCTGCGCGATCTTCGATTCGCGCAGGTCCATCACGCCCTGCACCCTGGGGACCATCATCTTGCCGATCCCGAAATACAGGATGCCGAAGGTGACGAGCAGCCAGAAGATCTGCGAGGCGTAGGTGGCGGCGATCTGACTGATTTGAGGCATGGGTGTCCGCTATCCTTGGTGCCCCGCCCGCACGATGCGGACGGGACGGGTCCGTCGGCGTGTCGTTACGCGACGAACACCAGGATGATCATCGTCACGAAGGCGAGCAGGCCCAGAAGCTCCGCACCGGCGAAGCCGATGAACAGGCGGCCCTGCTGGCCGTCGGCGGCACCCGGGTTGCGCAGCGCACCTTCGAGGAAGGCGGCGAACACGTTGCCCACGCCCAGCGCGGCAATGCCCATGCCGATCGCGGCGAGACCAGCACCGAGCAGCTTGGCGGCGGTTGCGTCCATGTCAGTAAACTCCCGTGGAAAAATCAGTTGGTTGAACGAAGGAAACTCAGTGCAGGTTGACCGCGTCGTTGAGATAGACGCTGGTCAGCAGCGCAAAGACATAGGCCTGGATCGCCGCCACCAGCAGTTCCAGCAGCGTGATGCCGATCATCAGCGCGAAGCTGGGCAGGCTGACGATCGCGGCATAGCCGACGCCCATGTTCAGCCCGTTGATGACGAACGCCGCCAGCACCTTCAGCAGGATGTGCCCCGCGGTCATCGCGACGAACAGTCGCAGCCCCAGCGAGAACGGACGGACCAGGAAGCTCAGCAGTTCGACGACGAAGATCAGCGGGATCATCACCACCGGCGTGCCGTGCGGCACGAACAGGCTGAAGAAGTGGAAGCCGTGCTTGCCGAAGCCGACGATCAGCACGATCGAGAAGCTGATGATCGCCAGCACGCCGGTGACGGTCAGGTGGCTGGTGATCGTGAACGGATGCCAGCCCGGCACGATGCCGACCGGCATCAGGCCCAGGACGTTGGCGAACAGGATGAACATGAACAGCGAGAAGACGTAGGGGACGAAGCGCTTGCCCTCCGGCCCGACGTTCGACGTCAGCATGTTCTGGACGAAGCCGGTGAACCCCTCCACCGCGGCCTGCCAGCGGCCGGGCACCAGCTCGCGCTTCATCCCGCCCAGCATAAACAGCCACAGGCACACGAGGGTGATGACCATCCACAGCGCCGAATTGGTGAACGACAGATCATAGCCGCCCACCACCCATTTCTGACCGAGCACAGGCTCGATCAGGAACTGGTGCATCGGATCGATCTTGCCGCCTTCTGCCGCCACGCGCTGGTCCCCAACCGTCTTACATACGTCAAGCGCCCGGTTCGTCCGGGCGCCTGGTCGTCAACCGAATGATCTGCCTGAACGCGACGCCGATCCCCAGGAACAGCATCACGATCAGCGCCCAGGGCGTCGTGCCGAACCAGCGGTCGATAAGCCAGCCGATCAGCGCCGAGCCGACGAGACTTCCGATCAGGGCGGCGAGCACGCGGTTGCCCAGCTGATAGCCGGCTCCCCCATCGTCGCGCACGGCCCCCGTGCGGATCGCTTCATCCCTGCGCGCCCGCTCCAGCCGTTTGTCGATGGAGGCGAGCCGCGGGTCTTCCGCGCCGTGGAAATCCTGTCCGGGTCCATTCTCCGACACGCAGCATCCCCATCCCGTGATCGTGTACGAACCAGGAAGGGGAAGTCGCTCTGTCGGCGAGCAGCCCCGCCAAGGCACGGCCCGGTTAGCCGGGGGTCCGGGGGGTGTCAACCGTTGTGGATCAGCGACGGGCGGTGCGCAGGAACCGTGAAAGGCCCCTGCCGGCGCAGCGGCGACGCAGGATATCGACCGCGGTCCCAGCGAAGGCTGGGACCTTCATGAGGCGCAGCCCCCCGCCTTACCGGGTCACACGCAGCGCGAATCGCGCACCGGCGCGCCCGCACCGCGGGTTTCCCACGATCCGTCGGGGGTGCGATACTTCTCGCCCGGCTTGGTCTGCGCGATCAGGTTGCAGCCGCTGGTGAAGGCCAGCTGCTCCACGGTCGCGCCGCTGGCCTGCGCCTTTTGCGTATAGGCGGCCTTGCGCTGGATGTTGATGTTGCTGACCAGCGCGCGCAGCTGCGCGTTGCCGCCGCCCACCACGCCCAGATAGCCGTCGGGCTGCTCGCCCACCTCGCCGGCCGCGCGCGCCGCGGCATAGGCCGGGTCGCGCTGCGCCCAGGCGGCGCCCGACACCGCCGCCAGCGCCACCGCGCCGGCGATCATCAGAATGGCTTTCTTGGTCATGGCGTCAGAAAATCCCCGGATTCTGCTTGATGAGCGACTTCGCTTCGTTGTCGAGGCGATAGACCACTTCCTGCGTGACGTTGATGTTCAGGTTGATCTGGATCGGCTTGTCGGGTGCCGAGATGTTTACGCACCCGCCCGCGATCAAGGGCATCCCGGTCATCACCGCCATCGCCATCAGCCTGGTCGTCACGCTCACCTTCCGCACTTCCGTTTCGGTCATGGCACATTCCCGCTTTCCGGGGGCTGAACGGCGCCCCCCTGTTCCCCTTGCGCATTCCGTTCGGCCTGCCGGTTCTGCTCCGCGATCAACGCCTGCAGGTTGCGCGCCACCAGCCGCTGCGGATCGTAGAAGCTCGCCGCCGAATCGATCAGCCCGCGGAACGGCGCACGGATCGTGATGTTAAACACGATCGGCAGCCGCGTCAGGCGACGCAGCAGGAAATTGCTCTTGGCGCCCGCGCCCTGGCGGATGCCGGTGAAGCGCACGCCCGTGACCATCTCGCCCGCCAGCGGCCCGTCCATCTCCAGCACCAGCTCGCGATAGGTGAGCGAGCGCAGCGACTGGAACGCAAGATTGCCCCAAAAGCCCAGATCCTTCTCGGTCAGCTCGCCCAGATAGGCGATGCCCCCGCCGCCGGCGCGCGCGATCAGCCGCCCGCCCTCGATCCGCCCGCCATTGGCGTCGAACACCATCGGCAGCACCCCGTCGAACACGCCGGTGGCGTTGAGGTTCGAGA
The DNA here is from genome assembly GCF_001556735.1 of Sphingomonas sp. CCH9-F2. NCBI lineage: Bacteria > Pseudomonadati > Pseudomonadota > Alphaproteobacteria > Sphingomonadales > Sphingomonadaceae > Sphingomonas > Sphingomonas sp. CCH9-F2. Next base: position 12,185 of record NZ_LSJO01000666.1, read on the forward strand.
AATCGAACTGCTGCAGGAACTTGCCCGCGTCCATGCCGGTGACGTGGAAGGTCATGCGGCGCGTCTGCCCGCTTTCCGAAAAATCCAGCAGCGTGGGGTCGAGCGACAGCGTGCCGCCCGCGAACGGCCAGATGCCGCTGGTCACCTTCACCTTCGTATCGCGCAGCGTCTGAAACACGATCCGCCCGTCGGTGACGGGGACGCCGGGGTTGATCGACGCCACCGTCGCCACCTGCCCCGGCGCGCTTTCCAGCGCCAGCAGGTCGGTGAAGCGGATCGTCCCGGCCAGCCCCTGCACCGGGCCGAACGCGGCGGCCAGATCGGTGCCCGGCGTGGTGAAGGTGCCGGTGCTGGTCACCCCCTTGGCGCCCCAGTCGATATCGCCCTGCCCGCTGACCGTCCCCTTCACGTCGGCGATCACGCCGAACGTCAGCCGCGTCAGCCGGTCGGGCTGCAATCCCTCGCCAAAGGTGATGCCGGGGACCGCCAGATGCGCCTGGCCCTCGCCGCTCGCCAGCCGGTGCGCGATCGTCACATCGGCCACCTTCGTGCCGGTGACGGGTTCGTGGAGTGTGCCGCGCGCATCGATCCGCCCGTCCTTCAGCACCAGCGCGACGTCGCGCGCGGCCATCGGTTCGAACCGCGCGGGCGTCTGCGTGTCGGCGACCGACAGCGCGCCGTCCAGCGACAGCACGCCGCCCGCCAGCCGCCATTCGCCCTCCCCCGCGCTCATCGCCAGCGGCACGTTGGCGATCTGCCCCGCCAGCCCCGCGAAGGCGCCAGCGATCCCTGCGGACGTGACGCGTCCATCGAGCCGCGTGGCGGCGATGTGCGTGACGCGCCCCTCCGCGCCCAGCGCCGCACGCACGTCCGCCAGCGCGAAGCCGCGGTCGCCCAGCCGCACGGTCCCGCCCGCGGTGTCGACGGCCAGCGGCGTGCCGCCGATCGTGCCGCGCAACGCCGCCGTGCCGATCCGCGCGCCGCCCGCGACGCGCCCGCCCGCCACCTCGACCAGCGCAGCCCCGCTCGGGCACAAGGTCAGCCGCGCGGGGTCGAGCCGGAGCCCCGACAGCGCCAGCGACCGGATCGCCACCGGCGTGCATGCGGGGTTGAGCGCGAGGCGCGATCCGCGCCAGCGCGCATCGACTGGCACGACCAGACCGTCGACGCGCCCGCCGCCGAGCGGCCCGCTGAGCGTCAGCTGCGTCGTCACCCGCCGCCCCGCGATCCGCACCTGGGTCAGTTCCAGCCGCGCACCGTTCGCGGCATAGGGCGCCATCCGCACCGTCCCCGCGATCGCGCCGCCCGTGCCTTGCGTCAGGTCGGCGGCAACCGTCGGCAGTCCGCCGCCCGCCACGCGCAACCGCCCGCCCACTGCGACCCCGCCGACGCGCAGCGCATCGCCGCGCACCGTCACCCGCGCGCCGCTGGCGGCGGTCAGCGTAAGGTCCGGCACCGCCGCCGCGCCATCGGCAAGGCTGACCCGCGCCGCCATGTCGAACGCGCGGCCCGCGCGCGCCGCCGCCATCGCAGCCTGCCGGACCAATGGCGCGACCGGCGATCCGGCGGCCGCGTCGGCCCGCGCCGTCACCTGCCGCAGCATCGCAGGCGCCAGCGCGGTGCCGCGGCTGGTCACCGATCCCGCGAACGCGGGCGGCGCGCCGCGCAGCGCGTAGCGACCCGCGATCGTCGCGCCCTTCGCCCGCGCACCGGGGACGGTCAGCGGCCCCGATGCCAGCCGCACGTCGCCCTTCGTCGCGCGCGCATGTCCGTCGAACGCGATCGTCCCGGTCAGGCGCTCCACGCCATAGCCGGGCGCGCGCACCACCGCCGCGCCGGCGTGATGCAGCGTGCCCTGCCAGCGGTCGAACCCCGCGCCCAGCGTCACCTGCGCCCCCGCCGCGACCTG